>NZ_JBJURL010000010.1:0-85169 GCF_046097905.1 Pseudarthrobacter sp. NKDBFgelt
GGTCAATTCAACCAATCACTAAAACAATTGGTATCAACAAACTTGGCACACTATTGAGTTCTCAAACAACAGACACATTCGAATATTCCCGAAACAATTCATTTCCATGAATTCTTATTTCGTATTTCTTCGCTGCGATGTTTCAATCTTATTTCATTCATTTTCACTTTGCAAATCCGGTTGTTTTCCCGGAATTCACTCGGTGGAATGAATCCGCCCATCATAAAATGAAGCATTTCTTCGTTCTGCGCTTCCGCACATGGTGAAGTTGCTTCACTTTTTTGGTGGGGTTTGTCGCTATTTTTCCGCTTCAGCGGCGGCGACTCAGAAAACAATACACGCTCCACCGCGGCCGTGCAAATCGGCTGCGGAGGAGCGTGCAGAGGGCTCCATGAAGCGGCGGAAGAGCCTAGGGAACCAGGACCTCCACGGTTGCCAGGTTCTTCTTTCCGCGGCGCAGGAGCAGGTACTGCCCATGCAGCAGTTCGGACTCAGGAATGACTGCCTCGGGGTCGGACACCTTCTCGTTGTTGACGTAGGCACCGCCTTCACCAACGGTGCGCCTGGCCGCCGACTTGCTGTCGGACAGCCCGGAAGCAACGAGCAGGTCCACGATCCCCATCTCGTCCACCTGCACAGTGGCGAAGGGAAGCTCGGAAGTTGCCGCCTGGAGCGTGGGCTTGTCCAGGGCGGTCAAGTCACCGTTCCCGAAAAGTGCGGCGGATGCCGCAATGACCTTCTCCGTGGCTTCCACACCGTGAACAAGGGACGTCACTTCGTAGGCAAGCTTCCGCTGGCCTTCACGGGCGAACGGCCGTTCAGCCACAGCAACGGAAAGCTGCTCGATCTCCGCCTTGGTAAGGAAGGTGAAGACCTTCAGCCGGTCCACAACGTCGGCATCCGCCGTGTTGACCCAGAACTGGTAAAAGGCGTAGGGGCTGCACATGCCGGCGTCCAGCCAGATGGCGTTGCCCTCGCTCTTGCCGAACTTCGTCCCGTCCGCATTGGTGATCAATGGGGTCCCCAGGGCGTGGACGCTCTTGCCTTCCACCTTGCGGATCAATTCCGTACCACTGGTGAGGTTGCCCCACTGGTCCGAGCCGCCGGTCTGCAGCACGCAGCCGTAATCACGGTAGAGCTGGAGGTAATCCATCCCTTGCAGGATCTGGTAGCTGAACTCGGTGTAGCTGATGCCCTCATCCGAGCTCAGCCGTGAGGCCACGGCGTCCTTGCGCAGCATGGTTCCCACGCGGAAGTGCTTCCCAACGTCGCGCAGGAAATCGATGGCGCTCAGCGGCGCCGTCCAGTCAAGGTTGTTGACCATCTGCGCTGCGTTGTCGCCCTCGAAGCTGAGGAAACGGCGGACCTGCGCCTGGAGGTAGCCCACCCACTCGGCCACGGTGTCCTTGGTGTTCAGCGTGCGCTCGGCCGTGGGACGGGGGTCGCCGATCATACCGGTTGAACCACCCACCAGTCCGAGGGGCTTGTGGCCGGCCAGCTGCAGCCGCCGCATCACGAGCAGCTGGACCAGGTTTCCCAGGTGCAGGCTCGGCGCGGTGGGATCGAACCCGCAATAGTACGTCACCGGTCCGCCGGCGAGGAGTTTTTCGAGCTCCGCCTCGTCGGTGGAGACGTGGACCAGGCCACGCCACTTCAGTTCCTGCCAAATGTTGGCAAAAGTGGGGTCGTTCTGCTGCGATTCGAGGCTGATGAGTTCTGGCACGCCTTCTAAGTTAGCAGTATGCGGCGCGCCTGATCAGCGCTTGATCCCTGCCGGCACCGGTTCTGAAGCAATCAGCCGGAGCCGCTGGGTGGCCCGGGTCATCGCGACGTACAGGTCCCCCACTTTGCCGTGCTCATGGTTAAGCATCATGGACGGCTCAAGCACCACCACGCCGTCGAACTCCAGGCCCTTGGCTTCACGGGGGCTGATCACCACGATGTCCTGCTCGTAACTGCCGGCACCCGTGCCCACCCGGCGTCCATGGGCGGCGCGCAGGGCGGCGGTGGCTTCCGGCAGGAAGTGTCCGTCGGCAATGACGGCGAGCAGGCCGCCGTCGAGCGCGTCCAGTTCCTCCGGCAGGACCTCGACCAGGCGGCTGACCACCTGGCCGGGATCCACCTCGTCGATGACCGGCGACCAGCGTCCTTCGCGGACAGCCTTGGGCGCCGAGACCACCAACCCGGCCGCGTTGGCCATCCGGACGGCGGCTTCGGCGATCTGGGACGGCGTGCGGTAGTTCACCGTCAGCTCCTCCAGCTGCCAGCGATCCCCGAACATAGGTGCGAGCGCGCCCTGCCAGGAGTTGGCACCGGCCACCGAGCTGGTCTGCGCGATGTCCCCCACGATGGTGAAGGACCTCAGGGGGCAGCGGCGGACCAGCAGGCGCCACTGCATGGGTGAAAGCTCCTGCGCCTCATCCACCACGATGTGGCCGAAGGCCCATGTGCGGTCGCTGGTGGCGCGCTCTGCGGCGGTTTGCCGCGTTTCCTGTTCCTGGTTCTGCTCGGCCAGTTCCTCGGCAGACATCAGGGGATCCACCCCTGCCGCCTGCATGTTCACCAGGGTCTGCTTGGCGTTGGCAAGGTCGCGGGCACGGTCGTGCTCCTGCTGCGCGAGCCCGCGTCCTGCGGCCGGGTCCAGTTCGCCGAGCAGCTCGGCGGCCTCGTCCAGCAGCGGCACATCCGACTCGGTCCAGGGGGCGTCGGCCGGGCGCTGCAGGAGCGCCCGTTCAGCCGGAGACATGGTGGGGGTACAGAATTCCAGGATGGCCGGCTTGCTGAAGAGCTCCGAGATCAGCTTCTCCGGCGTCATGGGCATCCAGCAGAGGTTCAGGGCAATCCGTACATCGCGTGCGGAACGGACATCCTCGGCCAGGTAGGAGCGGTCTGCGTTGTTGCCGATGTTCCCGGCTTCCACCAGTTCGGTCATCTGTTCCGTGAGTTCGCGGAGCAGGATTTTGACGAACGTCACGCGCGCCTCGTTGTGCGGCTTGCCGGTGGAGCGGGCACGCTCGCGGGCACGGCGAACCTGGCGCGGCGTCAGCACCAGTTTGCGGCCGTCCACCTCCAGGATCCGGTCTTCAGCGGGAATCCGTTGGCGGTTGGCCACGGCGTTGGCCACCACGGCGGCCATGTCCAGGCGGCCCTTGATGGCAGCGACGTCGGCGTCCGGTTCCGGCACGGCGTGAATGCCGGGCATCAGGCGGCCCACACTGGCCATCACCACGCCGGTCTCGCCCAGGGAGGGCAGCACCCTTTCGATGTACTTCATGAACGACGACGACGGGCCCACGAGCAGCACCCCTGCGGTCTTGAGGCGGTCGCGGTGGGTATAGAGCAGGTAGGCAGCCCGGTGGAGGGCCACGGCGGTCTTTCCGGTGCCGGGTCCGCCCTGCACCACCAGGGCACCGGAGATGGAGGAGCGGATGATGCGGTCCTGCTCGGACTGGATGGTGCTGACAATGTCGGACATCCGGCCGGTGCGTTTGGAGTTCAGGGCAGCGAGGAGCGCGCCTTCGCCCTGCAGCGATTCGTTGTCCGCCAGCATCCCGGCGTCAAGGACGTCATCCTCGATGGCCTTGACCTCACGGCCCTGCAGGATCAGGTGCCGGCGGCGGCGCACGCCCTGCCGGTCAAAGGCCGTGGCCTGGTAGAAGTGGCCGGCTTCGGGCGCGCGCCAGTCCACCATGAGCCGCTGCAGGTCCTCGGTGGTGAGGCCAATGCGGCCAATGTACTGGGCTTCGCCGGAGTCCAGGTCCAGCCGGCCGAAGACCAGCCGGTCGTCCACCGCGTCCAGCTGGGCAAGCCGGTCCTCGTAGAGAGCAGCGAACGCGTCGCGCTCGGAGACGTTCTGCATGGTGCCCACAGCCCCGGCCCGGCGGACCTGCGCCAGCTGGCGGCGCTTTTCCTCGCGCAGCTCTTCCAGCCGTGCGTACAGGCCGGCTACATAGTCGCGTTCATGGGCCAAATCGGCGTCAAGCATTTAACGTTCCCCTATCGCAAAAGACAGACCTACCATTCTACAACCATTTCCGTTAACGCCCGTGAAACGTTGCCGGATCCGGTTTGGCTCCCCTGGGTTTGGCCGGCTTGTACTGGGAGACTGTGGGGTCGCCGGTGATCCAGAAGCGCCATGCGTACCGGTCCGTCCCTCCTGTGCCGGAGACCCCAACCCTTGGCCCGGAGCTCACCGGCCCTGCCGGCCGGGAGGGAAGGACCAGCCCGAACGGCGGCGCCAGTGCATCACGCCCGCTGTCCGCCGTCGTCAGGCCCAAGGCCTTGGCCAGCCGGGCGGGCCCCCTTGCAAGGTCGGCGGCGCTTTTGGACGTGGTCCGCCGGTGCCGGGCGAGTTCCACACCGTCCACGATCTCCCCTGCCCGCAGCAACAGGGCGGACGCCGTTCCTTCCGGCCCGCACACGATGTTCGTGCAGTGGTGCATCCCGTAGGTGAAGTAGACGTACAGGTGGCCGGCGGGGCCGAACATGGGTGCGTTGCGGGGCGTGGGGCCGCGGTAGGTGTGAGACCCGGGATCCGGGTGCAGGGAATCCTCGGGGCCCAGGTAGGCCTCCACTTCGGTGAGCCGCACCGACACCGCACCGTCCCTGGAGTCATGGGTCAGGACGGCGCCCAGCAGCAGGGGCGCCAACTGGCGGGCGTCTCCGGAAAGGAACTCCCGCAGCGGCTGGCCGGCCCCCAGCGGATTTCTGCTCATGGCCAGACTCTATCCAACGCCGGCGCCGCCCCTCACATATTTGACGCCCCACGGCCGTGTCCGATTTCCGCTAGCCTGCGCACCGGAGGGCTGGCACGATGGAGGAATGGACTTCTGGCAGCGCTACCGGGCGATCGACGCCCGGGACACCCGGTTCGACGGACAGTTCGTCACTGCCGTCCGGACCACGGGCATCTACTGCCGTCCGTCCTGCCCGGCCAGGACTCCAAAGGCCTCCAACGTCACCTTCTATGAAACCTCCGCAGCAGCGCACGACGCCGGCTACAGGGCCTGCAAGCGCTGCCTGCCGGAAGCGGTTCCCGGCACACCCGCCTGGAACCTTCGCCAGGATATTGCCGGGCGCGCCATGCGGCTGATCAGTGACGGCGTGGTCACCAGGGACGGCGTCGACGGCCTGGCGGCCCGCCTGGGCTATTCCTCCCGCCAGCTCAACCGCATCCTCAGCCAGGAACTGGGCGCGGGGCCGCTGTCGCTGGCCCGGGCCGGCCGCGCGCAGACTGCCCGGACCCTGCTGGTCTCCACCTCCATGAAGCTCGCAGACGTCGCCTTTGCGGCCGGGTTCAGCAGCATCCGCCAGTTCAACGACACTATCGCGGAAGTTTTTGGGATGACTCCCACCGCGCTCCGCACCGCGGGGCATCCGAAGGCCCCCGCCGGCTCCACCGCCCTCACCCTCAACCTCCCCTACCGTGAACCTTTCGACCCCGGTGTCTTCACCTTCCTGGCCGTCCGGGCCATCCCCGGGATTGAAGCAGGAACGTCCACCTCCTATTCGCGCACGCTGCGGCTGCCCCAGGGTGATGCGAGGTTCCGGGTGGATTACGACGCCGGTGCTCCGGGCCGGCCGCTGACCCTCACTATCGGCGCGGTGGACCTTAGGGACCTGCCGTCCCTGTTGAGCCGGGTACGGCGGCTCTTTGACCTCGATGCGGATCCTGAGGCGATCGACAGTGCACTGGCAGGTAATGCCAGGCTCGCTGCTGCAGTGGCGGGCACTCCCGGGATCAGGATGCCCGGTGCCATGGATCCGGCGGAAATGCTGGTCCGGGCCATGGCCGGGCAGCAGATCACCGTGGCAGCGGCGCGGACCGCACTCACCCAGCTGGCCGCCGTCGGACGTCCAAGCCTAAGCCCCGGCGAGGGCCTGGAGCGGATGTTTCCCACCCCGGCTGAAATCGCCGGCGGCGGCTCCGCGGTCCTGCGCGGACCGCAACGGCGGATCGCGGCCCTCCTCGCGGCAGCTGCTGCGATGGCGGACGGCGGACTCGACTTTGGCTATGGCGACAGCCCGGAAAGCCTGGCCGCCAAACTGCTTCCGCTTCCCGGCGTGGGACCATGGACCACGGGATACCTGGCCATGCGCATCCTTGGCGCCCCGGACGTTTTCCTGGCCAACGACGCAGCGGTACGGAACGGGATCCGTGCTCTCGGGGAGGGTACCGCGGCATCCACCGCGGACTTCCGGGAAGCCAGCCCCTGGCGCTCATACGCCACCATGCACCTGTGGCGGGCGGCAGCCCGGCGTGCGTCCGGTAACCGCAGGAGCACAGCAGCACACACAAACCAAGGCACCAGACCAGCAGAGGAAGCGAACCGATGAAGGCCCAGCTGCTTCAGATGACCACCCCGGACGGCCCGTTCACCGTCATTGCCCAGGACGGCGTCGTGCTCTCCAGCGGCTGGACAGACAACCCAGGCGAGCTGACCGGCCAGATCCACCCGTCCCTGCGGCCCGGAACGCTGGAACCTGTCAGCGGGCTGGGGGAAATCTCATCCGCCGTCGAAGCCTTCTACGCCGGTGACCCCGCGCCGGCGATGGGCGTTCCCGTGCGGCAGGTCTCAGGACCTTTCCGGGCCCATGCCTGGGATGTCCTGCGGCTGGTGCGGCCGGGACAGCCCGTCACCTATACCCAGTACGCGGAGCTCGCCGGCAACCCCAAAGCGGTGCGGGCAGCCGCCAGCGCCTGCGCCTTTAACGCCGCCGCACTGTTTGTGCCCTGCCACCGCGTGATCCGGACTGACGGCTCCCTGGGCGGTTTCCGTTGGGGGCTTCCCATCAAACAGAGCCTGCTGGCGCGCGAAGCCGCTTAGGCCTTCGAGCCGGTCCTGTCGGCGGGGGTTCCGGAAGGCCACGGCAGCAGCTCGGGCAGGTTCACGCCGTCAGCTGCGGCCGAGGCCCTCTGGCTGCCCAGCGTCGGCTCGCGGCCGGCGAGCCAGGCTGCGATATCGGTGATCATGCCGCTGATGACAGTGGACCGGTTGCCGCTGCCAATGCCGACCGGCTGGAGTCCCAGTGGCTGCAGCACCAGCTTGTCGTCGGGCTGGACCCTGGCCTCCAGAAAATCGAAGAGGTGCTCGCAGAACGGCCGGCTCCAGGTTTCCGGACCCCTGCCCGCCAGCAGGTCCGACGCGTGGATGACCAGTTCCCGCCACAGTGCCAGTCCGCCGTCCAGGACCACGCCCCCTCGAAAGGTGATGGGGGCGTACCAGCCGATCCGGTTCGCCGCTGAATCCTTGACGCCGGGCAGCGCGTCGAAGGCTTTGAGCGCCCGGTCCAGTGCGGCGGTGAGGTCCGCGCGGTGGGTGGCGGCGTCGTGGCCCGCTGCCATGTCGATGGCCTTGTTCCGGCCTTCCATGCCGCCGTCGTAAAGCTCCACGGCCTCTCCGCGCGCAGCGTACTCAAGCTGCCGGGCCATGGCGTTGGAAATTCCGGTCAGATGGGCCAGCACGTGCCCCCGGGTCCAGCCGGGCAGGGCGGAGGGCGCCTTCGCGTCTTCATCGCTGAACCGGGCAGCGTCGGCGGCAACGTTATCCGCGGCTTTGTGGAGCGCAGGGAGCAGTTCGTCTGGTGCGGGAGCTGTCATGGCGACAGCCTAACCCAGGGGTGAGCCGTCGGGACCGACGCGGTGCCGGACATGGTTGCCGTCGTGGCTCGCCTGCCAGAACTCGATCTCGGCGGGCCGAAGGGCGTAGAGCTGCCAGTGCGGGTTGGTGCTGCCGTCGGCCCGGGGCCGCTCCGCCCAGTCCTGCGCGGAGGCCTCGGCGGAGAGTTCGACGACGGCCCCGGCCACGCGGACCTGCCGGCCCTGGGAGGGCCAGTAGAAGGTCATGGCAGCATGCGGGTTGGCGCCCAGTTCCCTGCCCTTGCGTGAAGTGCGGGACGTCGCGAAGTGCCAGCCGTCGTCGTCAATGTTCTTCAGGATCAGCATCCTGGACGACGGTTTGCCGTCTCCACCCGCCGTGGCCAGGCTGCACGCATGCGGCTGCCGCTCCCCCGCTGCCAGCGCCTCCCCCAGCCAGTGCCTGAACAGCTCGGCAGGATCCGTGGGGGCGCTCTCCGGGTCAAAGCCCGGCAGCGTGTCCGGGAAATCAGGAAGCGCGCGGAGTTGCCTGCGGAACGGTTCGCTCATGGCACCATGCTAGCGGGGAGCGTCCGGCGGTTAACCCCCAACGCTCTCTCATTTGATGCATGAAAACCGGCAACGCTCCTGCACCCGGTGCAGGAGCGTTGCGGGAAACCTTGCATTAAGTGAGAGAGCGTTTTACCCGGCGTAGTGCCGCGCTTCCTTCAGCTCCGCCTCCAGCGCAACCAGCTGGCGTTCGACGGCGGCGGGCGCAGTTCCGCCTTGGGAGTTGCGGCTGTTGAGCGAGCCCTCCGTGGACAGGACGGTGCGGACCTCCGGCGTGAGGTGCTCCGAGATGGCCGCGTACTCCCCGTCCGTCAGGTCCCACAGCTCCACGCCGCGGGATTCGGCCTGCTTCACGGCAGCACCGGAAAGCTCGTGGGCTTCCCGGAAGGGTACGCCCTGGCGGACAAGCCATTCAGCAATGTCAGTGGCCAGCGCGAAGCCCTGCGGTGCCAGCGATTCCATCCGTTCGGTGTTGAACTTCAGGGTAGCGATCATGCCCGAGACCGCCGGAAGCAGGAGCTCCAGGGTGTCGGCGGCGTCGAACACCGGTTCCTTGTCCTCCTGCAGGTCGCGGTTGTACGCCAGCGGCAGGCCTTTGAGGGTGGCCAGCAGCCCGGTCAGGTTGCCGATGAGCCGGCCTGCCTTGCCGCGCGCCAGCTCCGCCACATCCGGGTTCTTCTTCTGCGGCATGATGGACGACCCCGTGGAGTAGGAGTCATGCAGCGTGACGAAGGAGAACTCCTTCGTTGCCCAGAGGATGACCTCCTCGGAGATCCGGGACAGATCCACCCCGATCATTGAGCACACCCAGGCGAACTCGGCGAAGACGTCGCGTGAAGCGGTGCCGTCGATCGAATTGTGGGAGGCGGAGAAGAAGCCCAGGTCCGCGGCCACCGCCTCCGGGTCCAGCCCCAGCGAGGATCCGGCCAACGCACCCGAACCGTAGGGCGAGACGCCGGCCCGCTTGTCCCAGTCCTGGAGCCGCTGTACATCGCGCAGCAGCGCCCAGGCGTGGGCCAGGAGGTGGTGGCTGAGCAGCACCGGCTGGGCGTGCTGCAGGTGGGTCCGGCCGGGCATGGCAACGCCGTGGTGCGCCTTGGCCTGCTCCACCAGGGCGTCCACCGTGGAGAGCACCCCGCGGGCGATGATCCGGGCGTGGTCCCGCAGGAACATGCGGCCCAACGTGGCCACCTGGTCATTGCGGGACCGGCCGGCACGGAGCTTGCCGCCCAGCTGGGTTCCGGCGCGCTCGATCAGGCCGCGTTCCAGCGAACCGTGAACATCCTCATCGGACTCCGCCGGCAGGTAGGCGCCGGACGCCACGTCCTCATCCAGCTGCGTGAGTGCGGCCAGCATGCCTTCAAGCTCGGCGCCGTCCAGCAGCCCGGCCTTGTGCAGCACGCGGGCGTGCGCCTTGGACCCGGCAATGTCGTAGCGGGCCAGCCGCCAGTCAAAGTGCGTGGACTTGCTGAGCGCCGCCAGGGCGTCGGCGGGGCCGCCGGCGAACCGGCCGCCCCACAGCGCACCTTCGTTTGTAGCGGACACCACTTACTGACCCGCAACGCGGATGTCGCGGCCGGAGGCAACCTTGGCGGACATGCCCCACAGCTCGATGAAGCCGCGCGCCATGGACTGGTCGAAGGTGTCGCCGGTGTCGTAGGTGGCGAGGTTGAAGTCGTAAAGCGAGGTGTCGGACCGGCGGCCGTTGACGATGGCCTGGCCTCCGTGCAGCGTCATGCGGATGTCGCCGGAGACGTACTTCTGGGTGTCCTCGATGAACGCGTCCAGGGAGCGCTTCAGCGGGGAGAACCACTGGCCGTCGTACACCAGCTCGGACCAGCGCTGGCCAACGGTGGCCTTGAAGCGGGCCTGCTCGCGCTCAACGGTGATGTCCTCGAGGTGCTTGTGCGCTGTGATCAACGCCATCGCGCCCGGAGCCTCGTAGATTTCGCGGGACTTGATGCCCACCAGGCGGTCCTCAACGACGTCGATGCGGCCCACGCCCTGGGCGCCGGCACGGCGGTTGAGTTCCTTGATGGCCTGCAGCGGGGTGACCTTGACGCCGTCGATCGCCACCGGAACGCCGGCTTCGAAGGAAATGACAACCTCGTCCGGTGCCGGGGGGAACTCCGGGGTGGCGGTGTAGTCGTAGATGTCCTTGGTGGGGGCGTTCCAGATGTCCTCGAGGTAGCCGGTTTCCACGGCGCGGCCCCAGACGTTCTGGTCAATGGAGTACGGGTTTTTCTTGGTGGTCTCGATCGGCAGGCCCTTTTCCTCGGCGAAGGCGATGGCCTTGTCGCGGGTGAGCGCCAGGTCGCGGACCGGGGCGATGCACTTCAGGTCCGGGCCGAGGGTCTGGATGCCCACTTCGAAGCGGACCTGGTCGTTGCCCTTGCCGGTGCAGCCGTGGGCCACGGTGGTGGCGCCGAATTCGCGGGCAGCCTTGACCAGGTGCTTGACGATGACCGGGCGGGAGATGGCGGACACCAGCGGGTAGTGGCCCTGGTAGAGGCCGTTGGCCTTCAGCGTGGGCATGCAGTATTCGTTGGCGAACTCGTCGGAGGCGTCGGCCACGTAGGCTTCGACGGCGCCGCAGCCGAGGGCGCGCTGGCGGATGGTTTCCAGGGACTCTCCGCCCTGTCCGACGTCGACCGCCACGGCGATGACCTCGGCGCCGGTGGCTTCACCGATCCAGCCGATGGCTACTGAGGTGTCCAGGCCGCCCGAGTAGGCGAGCACAATGCGTTCAGTCACTTCGAATGCTCCTTGTGATTGGGGTTTGTTGATGTTGTCTTCAAGCTTATTGCCCGGATTCTTCAGCCAGCTGCAGGAACCTGGCGGCGAGGTCCTGGCCGCCCTGCGGGTCCCGGGCCACCAGCAGCACGGTGTCGTCCCCGGCAATGGTGCCCAGGATGGACGGCATCACCGAGTGGTCGATGGCCAGTGCCAGGAAGTTAGCCGCCCCGGGCGGGGTGCGGAGCACGGCGATATTGGCCGAGGCCTCCGCGGTGACCAGGAGTTCGCTGCACAGCCGTGCCAGCCGGGCGTCCAGGATCTCCTGGCTCACCCCGCTCCTGGCGGCCCGCTCACCGCCCTCGCCGGGTACGGCGTACACCAGCACGCCCTCCTTGCCGCGGACCCGGACCGCGCCGAGTTCCACGAGGTCCCGCGACAGCGTTGCCTGGGTGACCTGCACGCCGTCGTCCGCCAGCAATGCTGCCAGCTCTGCCTGGGAACGCACGGACTCCCCCGTCAGGATGGCGGTGATGCGCGCCTGGCGGGCTGTCTTGGTGGCCGGGCTGGAACCCGGCGAGGCCGGTTGGGCGGACACTAGAACGTGCTCTCCCCGGTGCCTTCAACGGGTGCGAGCCCGTCAACGAAGGCCAGGCCGGAACGGTGCATCAGCCAGGCCATCAGGGCCTTCTGGGCGTGCAGCCGGTTTTCGGCCTCGTCCCAGACGATGGACTGCGGACCGTCGATGACGCCGGCAGAGATTTCGTAGCCGCGGTAGGCGGGCAGGCAGTGAAGCACGACGGCGTCTTCCGCGGCCTGTGCCATGGCGGCCTCGTCCACGGCGTACTCCCGGAACAGCTGCATCCGGGCTTCCTTTTCCGCCTCCTGCCCCATGGACACCCACGTGTCCGTGGCAACGACGTCGGCCCCTTTCAAGGCCTCCGCCGCGTCGGTGGTGATGAGCACGGAGCCGCCCGTCTCCGCAGCGCGTTCCTCGGCTGCGGCCACGATGTCCGCCGCCGGCAGGTAGCCCTCCGGACCGGCGATCCGCACGTGCATCCCGGCCGTGACTCCGGCCAGCAGGTAGGAATTGGCCATGTTGTTGGCGGCGTCCCCCAGGTAGCTCATGGTGAGGCCCTTGAGTTCGCCCTTGTGCTCTTTCACGGCCAGCAGGTCCGCCAGCAGCTGGCAGGGGTGGTAATCGTCGCACAGGGCGTTGATCACCGGAACCCGGGAGTTCTCCGCCATGGCCACCAGGCCGGCGTGGGCGCCTGTCCGCCAGACGATGGTGGACACCATCCGCTCCAGGACCTTGGCGGTGTCCTCCACGGATTCCTTGTGCCCGATCTGGGCCTCTCCAGGGTTGATGATCAGGGCGTTGCCGCCCAGGTCCGCGATCCCTGTGGCGAACGAGACCCTGGTCCGGGTGGAGGTTTTGTCGAAGATCACGGCCACCGTCTTGCGCCCGCTGCCCTCGGCGGCGTACGGCTGGACGCTGTAGGGCGCCGCCTTCATCCGGGCTGCGAGGCTGAGGACCTCGGCCTGTTCGGCGGGGCTGAGGTCCGTGTCCTTGAGGAAGTGCCGGGTAGCGCTGGCTGCTGGTGTCACTGGGCGTCCTTAGCTGCTTGGAGGATTGCCGGGAAGGCGTCGAGGAAGGTGTCTGCCTGCGCCGTGGTCAGGACCAGCGGCGGCGCAAGGCGGATGGTGCGGGGGCCGGGGCTGTTGACGATGAACCCAGCGTCAAGGCCCGCCTGCACCACGGCCGGGGCGACGTCCGCATCCAGGTCGAAGCCGATGAGGAGGCCTTCGCCGCGGACTTCGGTGACGCCCGGCAGGCGGGCCAGTCCGGCCCGCAGGTGCCCCCCCACGGCTGAGGCGTTGGCCAGCACGTGCTGGCTTTCGATGGCGTGCAGGGTGGCGAGGGCGGCCGCCGTCGCCACCGGGTTCCCGCCGAACGTGGTGCCGTGCTGGCCCGCAGCCAACAACGACGACGTCTCCGGACCATAGGTGATCAGGGCACCGATCGGGAAGCCGCCGCCCAGGCCCTTGGCCAGGGTAACGGCGTCGGGCATGATCCCGGCATCCTCGCTGGCAAGCCATTTCCCGGTGCGGCCGATGCCCGTCTGCACTTCGTCGAGGATCAGCAGAGCTCCCACCCTGGCGGTCAGCTCGCGGGCGGCCCGAAGGTATCCGGGCGGCAGGGGGCGCACGCCCGCCTCGCCCTGGATGGGCTCCAGGAAGACGGCGGCCACGGTCTCGTCAACGGCGTCCTTCAGTGCCTCCACGTCGCCGAAGGGAATGTGCACGACGCCGGCGGGCAGCGGCTCGAACGGCTCGCGGTAGGACTCTTTGGCGGTCAGCGCAAGGGCGCCCATGGTCCGGCCGTGGAAGGCCCCCTCGAGGGCGATGATCTTGGTCCGTTTGGCGCCGCTGCCGCCCGTATTGCGGCGGGCCAGCTTGAAGGCGGCCTCGTTGGCCTCGGTGCCGGAGTTGGTGAAGAACACCTTGGAACCGGCAGGGGCGTCGGTGAGGGCCAGGAGCTTTTCGGCCAGCGCGATCTGCGTGGGGCTGGTGAAGAAGTTGGAGACATGGCCGAGGGTGGCCAGCTGGCTGGAGATCACGGACGTGACGAACGGGTTGGCATGGCCCAGTGCGTTGACGGCGATGCCTCCGAGCAGGTCGAGGTACTCCTTGCCGTCGGCGTCCCAGACCAGGCAGCCGGCGCCGCGGACCAGGACGCGCTGCGGGGTGCCGAAGACGCCCATGAGGGAGCTGGCGTACCGGGCGAGCCACTCTGGGCCGCTGCCGCTGCCGGTCATCACGGAAGCCTTGGCGTCTTTTTCGTCCGCCGGACTCAGGTCAACAGTTTCGTTCATGCGTTCGCCTCCTCGTCGGGGACCACCTGGGTGCCGATGCCCGCGGTGGTAAAGGTTTCCAGCAGCATGGAGTGTGCCAGGCGTCCGTCCACGATGTGTGCGCGTTCCACGCCGCCGTCGATGGCCTTGAGGCAGGCCTCCATCTTGGGGATCATGCCGGACTCCAGCGAGGGCAGGAGCGCCCGCAGGTCCGATGCCTTAAGGGAGGAGATCAGCGAGGACTTGTCCGGCCAGTTGGCATACAGGCCTTCGACATCGGTGAGGATCACGAGTTTTGAGGCACCGAGGGCTTCGGCCAGGGCGGCCGCCGCGGTGTCCGCATTGACGTTGAGCACCTGTCCCGTGGTCTGGACGCTGCCGTCTGCTGCGAACCCATCGACGTCGATTTCCGGGGCCACCGTGGAGATCACGGGGATGCGGCCGGCGGCGAGGATGTCCAGGATGCCTTCCGGGTTCACGCCCACTACTTCGCCCACCAGGCCCAGGTCCACTTCTTTGCCGTCGATGACGGTGCCGGTGCGCACGGCGCGCAGCAGCCCTCCGTCTTCACCGGACATGCCCACGGCGTAGGGGCCGTGGGAGTTGATCAGGCCCACCAGTTCGCGGCCCACCTGGCCGGTGAGGACCATGCGGACCACGTCCATGGCTTCCGGAGTGGTGACCCGCAGGCCGCCCTTGAACTCGGACTCGATGCCAAGCCGGGCCAGCATGGAGTTGATCTGGGGCCCGCCCCCGTGCACCACCACAGGGTGGATGCCCACGTGGTGCAGGAACACAACGTCCTCAGCGAAGGCACGGCGCAGCTCGTCGTTGACCATGGCGTTGCCGCCATACTTGATCACCATCGTGGTGCCGGCAAAGCGCTGGATCCAGGGCAGCGCCTCGATCAGGGTGCCGGCCTTGCTTTGGGCGTCAAGCGTGGACGTGGTTTCGCGGGTGCGGGTATTCATCAGGCAGTTTCTCCAGAGTTGCCGGGGGCCGGAAGGGGCCGGCTCAGGTGGTGCGTCAGCTTGAGTAGGCGCTGTTCTCGTGCACGTAGTCGTGGGTCAGGTCGTTAGTCCAGATGGTGGCCTCGGCGTCGCCGGCCTGGAGGTCGATTTCCACCAGGACCTCGCGCGGTTCCAGGTCCACCAGGCCGCGGTCGTCGCCGATGCTGCCGTTGCGGCAGATCTGGACGCCGTTCATGGCCACATTGAGCTGGTCGGGTTCGAAGACGGCGTCGGTGGTGCCGACGGCGGACAGCACCCGTCCCCAGTTGGGGTCCTTGCCAAAAATGGCGGCCTTGAAGAGGTTGGAGCGGGCCACGGAACGGCTGACGGTTTCGGCGTCCGCTTCGCTGGCAGCATTGAAGGTGCGGATGGCGATGTCGTGGCTGGCACCTTCGGCGTCCCCAATCAGCTTCCGGGCAAGTTCGGCGCAGACCTGGGTCAGGCCGGCACCGAAGACCTCGGCGGACGGCACGGCGCCGGAGGCACCGGAGGACAGCAGGACCACGGTGTCGTTGGTGGACATGCAGCCGTCCGAGTCTGCCCGGTCGAACGTGACCCGGGTGGCGTCGCGGAGGACGACGTCGAGCAGTTCCGCGTCCACCGCCGCATCAGTGGTGAGGACCACCAGCATGGTGGCCAGGCCCGGAGCCAGCATGCCCGCACCCTTGGCGATCCCGCCGATGGCGAATTCCTCGCCGTCCGCATCGGTGCCGATAAACAGCGCCGCCTTGGGAACGGAGTCGGTGGTCATGATGGCGGTAGCTGCCTCGGGGCCGCCGTCGGCGCTCAGCGCGGCGGCCGCAGCCTCCACACCGGGAAGGATCTTATCCATGGGCAGCTGCTCGCCGATCAGGCCGGTGGAACACACAAACACGTCCGTGGCGGAGATGTCCAGGACCTTGGCCACCTTTTCGGCGGTGCTGTGCGTGTTCTGGAAACCAACTGGCCCGGTGCAGGCGTTCGCTCCGCCGGAGTTGAGGACCACCGCGTCCACGCGGCCGTCCGAGACCACCTGGCGGGACCAGTGCACAGGCGCTGCGGCGACGCGGTTGCTGGTGAAGACGGCAGCGGCGGCCTTGGACGGGCCGTCATTAACCACCAGGGCAAGGTCCGGTTTGCCGGAGGCTTTGAGTCCGGCGGTGACGCCGGCGGCCCGGAATCCACGGGGGGCGGTAACGGTCACGGGGCAACTCCCTGCAGGTCAAGGCCGGCGGTTTCCGCGAGGCCGAGGGCAATGTTCATGGACTGGACGGCGCCACCGGCGGTCCCTTTGGTGAGGTTGTCGATGGCGCAGGTGACGATCACCCGGCCGGTATGGGAATCGAACGCCAGCTGCATGGCGGCATGGTTCGACCCCTGCACGGACTTCGTGGCGGGCCACTGGCCTTCCGGGAGAACATGCACGAACGGTTCGTCGTCGTACGCATCGGCCCAGGCCTGGCGGAGCTGCTCCGCCGTGGTGCCGGCTTTGACCTTCGCGGTCGCCGTGGTGAGGATACCCCGGCTCATGGGCGCCAGGGTGGGCGTGAAGGACACGGTGACCTGTTCGCCCGCGGCGTTGGACAGGCCCTGTTCGATCTCGGGGGTGTGGCGGTGTCCGCCGCCAACGCCATAAGGGCTCATGGAACCCATGACCTCTGAACCGATGAGGTTCACTTTGGCGGCCTTGCCTGCACCCGAGGTGCCGGAGGCAGAAACGATGACGACGTCGTCGGGCTGGAGGAGCCCGACGGTGAACCCGGGCGCCAAAGCCAGCAGGGCCGACGTCGGATAGCAGCCGGGCACGGCGATGCGGTTGGCGCCCTTGAGGGCTTCGCGCTGGCCCGGGAGCTCCGGCAGGCCGTAAGGCCAGGTGCCGGCGTGGGCGGAACCGTAGAACTTTTCCCAAGCCGCCGGGTCCTCCAGCCGGTGGTCTGCGCCGGCGTCGATGACGACGGTCCCCGCCGGCAGCTGGGCTGCTATCTCCGCGGAGGCGCCGTGCGGCAGGGCCAGGAAGACGACGTCGTGGCCGGACAGGTTGTCCACCGAGGTGTCCTCGAGGATGCGGCTTGCGAGCCCGTGCAGGTGGGGCTGCAGTTCGCCGAGCCGGGATCCGGCATTGCTGTGGGCCGTGATGGCTCCAATGGTGACGCCAGGATGCCCGGCCAGGAGGCGCAGAACCTCTCCCCCGGCGTATCCGCTGGCGCCGGACACTGCAACAGAAATAGTCATGACCACCATCATACAGCAAAAGTATTCACTGATGCCGATATTTATGCATGCAGCGGAAGGTGCCCGCTATGGGGCTTCCGCGGACTGTCCCTAGGATGGTGGCAGCAGCCGGAGCCGGAAACGCCGGGACCGGGAAAGGTGAGCAATGACCCACGCAATCGTCGCACGTCAGGCAGGCGGACCGGAAGTCCTTACCTACGAGGACATCGAACGCCCTGTCCCGGGGCCTGGCCAGCTCCTGGTGAAGGTGGGGGCAGCGGGCGTTAACTTCATTGACACATACAAGCGCAGCGGCACCTACAAGGTCCCCTTCCCGTTCACCCCCGGGTCAGAAGCCGCCGGCACCGTTGAAGCAGTGGGCGACGGCGTCACGGGGTTCGTCCCCGGCGACCGGGTGGCCACGGCGGAAGGCATCAACTGCTACGCGGACTATGCGCTGGTTGATGAGGCCGCCGCCCTGCCGGTCCCGAAAGGCCTGGACGACATGACGGCAGCCGCGCTCCCCCTGCAGGGCATCACGGCGCACTACCTGATGAACTCCACTTTCAAGGTGGAGCCGGGGCACACCGTCCTGCTGCACGCGGGCGCGGGGGGCGTGGGCCTGCTGCTGATCCAGCTGCTCAAGGCCCGCGGGGCGGAAGTCATCACCACCGTCTCCACGGACGCGAAGGAGCAGCTTGCGCGCGACGCCGGCGCCGACCACGTGCTGCGGTACGAAGGCTTCGCTCCGCGGGTCAGGGATATTACCAGCGGCACCGGCGCCGACGTGGTGTACGACGGCGTCGGGCAGGACACGTTCGACGGCTCACTGGCCGCTTTGCGCGTCAGGGGGATGCTGGTCCTCTTCGGCGCTGCCTCCGGCCCGGTTCCGCCCGTTGATCCCCAGCGCCTGAATGCCGGCGGCTCGCTGTTCCTGACCAGGCCCACCATGGGGCACTACCTGCGGGACGCTGCGGAGCGGCGCTGGCGCTCCGGCGAAGTGTTCGCGGCGGCGGCGAACGGCAGCCTGAAGGTCCGGATCGGCGCCCGGTACCCCCTGGTGCAGGCTGCCCAGGCACACCGCGACCTGGAGGGGCGGAAAACCACTGGAAAGGTCATCCTGGTTCCGTAGGAAGGACAGCAACGCGACACAGGGAAGGTCCCCGCAGCCCTGTGGCTGCGGGGACCTTCCCTGTTGATGGGTTTTTGTGGCTAGCGCTGGACGGCGCCGAAGCGCTCGGCCGCGAGTGCCACCGCGCTTTCCCGTGCGGCTGATGCCTCGTCCGCCGTGAGGGTCCGGTCGTTGGCGCGGAACCGAAGCCCGAAAGCTAGTGACTTCTTCCCTTCCTCGATGCCCTTGCCTGCATAGACATCGAAAAGCGCCACATCTTCCAGCAGTTCACCGGCACCTTCGCGCAGGGCCGCCAGGACGTCGGCGGCGGGGACTTCAGCAGGAACCACCAGCGCCACGTCCTGGGTGGCTACGGGGAACGTGGAGATGTGGCGCGCCACGATCACGTCCGGCGCGGCGTCGAACAGCGCGTCGGCGTTGAGCTCCAGTGCCACCGAGCGTGCGGGCATGTCCGATGCCGCCAGCAGCTTGGGGTGCAGCTCACCGGCGTAGCCCACCACCTCCCCGTTGCGGAGTGACAACCGTGCTGCCCGGCCGGGATGGAAGGCCTGGTGGCTGCCCTGGCTTACCAGGACCTCCACGCCCAGGACATCCCCGGCCACACGGGCAAGGTCCAGCGCGTCAGCCCAGTCCCAGGGCCGCGGCGCATGGCCGGCCGCTGCCGGGGAATCATGTCCCGTGAGCACTGCGGCGAGGTGGAACGGCTGCGCCGGGACGCCGTCGTACAGTCCGTCCAGCACCTCATCGGAAGGCTTGGCCCCTAGCGGCGGGATGGAGGCAGTGCCCACCGTGCCGCCGGGCAGGAACACCAGGCCTGATTCGAAGAGTGCCAGGTCGCGGAAACCGCGCGAATGGTTCCGCTTGGCCACCTCGATGAGCCCCGGCAGGATGGACGTGCGCAGGAAGCCCTGCTCTTCGCTGATCGGGTTCGCGAGCTTGACCGCGGTCCGGTCCGCGCCCTGTTCGGCCACGCCGAACGTGTCATTGGCCGCCTTGGACACGAAGGGGTAGGACAGGACTTCTGTGAGGCCTGCATCCGCCAGGGCCTGGATCAGGCGGCGGCGCTGCTGTTGCACCCGTGTCAGGCCGCGCCCGGGAGGCGCTACCGGAAGCGTGGCGGGAATGTTGTCGTAGCCCACCAGCCGGGCAATCTCCTCGGAGAGATCCTCCTTGGTTTCCAGATCGTTCCGCCAGCTGGGGGCCGTAACGGTCCAGCCGCCGTCGTTCTTTTCCACCGCGGCGCCAAGGTCCTCCAGGGACGTGACGATCTGCTTTTCGGTGAAGTCGATGCCAATGCGGGCGGCAGCGAAGGCCTGCGGAAGTTCGATGCTGACGGAGTCCGGGGCGGACCCCACATCGGTTCCGGCCTGGTCCGCCGTTCCACCGGCCAGCTCAACGAGCAGGTCAACCACCCGCTGGGCGGCGATGCCGGCCACGTGCCAGTCCACGCCGCGCTCAAAGCGCTTGGACGCTTCAGACGGCAGCTTGTGGCGGCGCCGGGAACGGGCAATGGACACCTCGTCGAAGTGCGCAGCTTCCACCAGGACGGTCGACGTCGAATCGCCCACCTCTGTGGCGGAGCCGCCCATCACTCCGGCGATGCCGATCGGTCCGGAGGCGTCCGTGATCAGGAGGTCCTCGGCGTCGAGGGCGCGTTCCTTGCCATCGAGGGTGGTGATCTTCTCGCCGGCCAGGGCCCGGCGCACCACGATGTCCCCGGACAGCGTGTCCTGGTCGTAGCAGTGCGTCGGCTGGCCGAGTTCCAGCATCACGTAGTTGGAAATATCCACCGGCAGGGAGATGGAACGGATGCCGGCAAGACGCAGCCGGGAAACCATCCACGGCGGCGTGGGCTTTGTGGCGTCCACGCCGCGGACGGTGCGGGCTACAAACCTGTCACATCCGGGCTTCCCGTAGATGGGGGCATCGTCATTGATCTTGACGCCGTAACCGCCGGAAAGCTCCGCAGGAGCGGTAACGCGGGACGCGGGGTCCGTGAAGGTGGTTCCCGTGGCGTGGGCGTACTCGCGGGCAACCCCGCGGATGGAGAACGCGTAGCCGCGGTCCGGCGTCACGTTGATCTCGGCAGCCTGGTCGTAGAGGCCCAGGAGCTCCATGGCGTCAGTGCCGATTTCCGGATCCAGCCCAATGCGGGACAGCACCAGGATGCCGTCGTGGTCCTCGCCGATGCCGAGTTCGCGGACGGAGGCGATCATGCCTGCGGACAGGTGCCCGTAGGTCTTCCGGGCAGAGATGTGGAAGTTGCCCGGCAGCACGGCGCCCGGCAGGGTAACCACCACCTTGTCGCCCTCAACGAAGTTGTGGGCGCCGCAGATGATGCCCTGCACGCCGGAGGGGTCAATGCCGTCACCGGTGAGGGTCTGATCCTGACCTTCAGGAACCACCCGGACCTGGCACCAGTTGATGGTTTTGCCGTTGGTCTGGGGTTCCTTGACCAGGCTCAGGACCTGGCCCACCACGATGGGCCCTTGCAGGGTGTCCGTGGGGCGGTGGACGTCCTCTTCTTCAAAACCGACCTTGACCAGCTCGGTCATGACGTCTTCTGCCGTTGCTCCGGCAGGTACCTCTGCGAATTCACGCAGCCAGGAAAGTGGGATACGCACTGTTAGATCTCCATCCCGAAGTGCTCGCTGAAACGTACATCGCCTTCGATCATGTCGCGCATGTCCCCCACTTCGTTGCGGAACATAAGGGTGCGCTCGATGCCCATGCCGAAGGCAAAACCTGAATACACGTCCGGATCGATGCCGGCTGCCCGGAGCACATTGGGGTTGACCATGCCGCATCCGCCCCACTCGATCCAGCGCGGGCCGCCCTTGGCGCCGGGGTGCCAGATGTCCAGCTCCGCTGACGGTTCCGTGAACGGGAAGTAGTTGGGACGCAGCCGGATCTGGGCTTCGTCGCCGAACATCTGCCGTGCGAAGTGCTCGAGCGTGCCGCGGAGGTCCGCCATGCTCAGGTGCTTGTCGATGGCGAGGCCTTCGAACTGGTGGAACACGGGAGTGTGGGTGGCGTCCAGCTCATCAGTGCGGAATACCTTGCCCGGGCACAGCACGTAGATAGGCAGCTCGCGTTCGAGCATGGAGCGGACCTGCACCGGCGAGGTGTGCGTGCGCATCAGCAGGTGCGCTTCGGGCGGTTCCACGAAGAAGGTGTCCTGCATTTCGCGGGCGGGGTGGTCCGGCTTGAAGTTCAGGGCGTCGAAGTTGAACCATTCCGATTCGACTTCCGGCCCCTCGGCGATTTCCCAGCCCATGCCCACAAAAATGTCCGCCACGCGGTCCTGGAGCGTGGAGAGCGGGTGCCGTGCACCGGCACGACGGCGGCGCGGCGCGGCGGTGACGTCAACGGTCTCTTCCAGGAGGATGCGTGCGTCGTTTTCCGCTTCCAGCTCTGCCGTGCGGTCGGCGAGCGCCTTGTTGACCCGTCCGCGCGATGCGCCCATCAGCTTTCCGGCGAGGGCCTTCTGGTCCTTGGGCAGCTTGCCTATCTCACGGTTGGCGAGGCTGAGCGGGGACTTCTCGCCGGTGTGGGCGAGCCGCACCGCCTTCAGCTCATCAAGGGTGCCCGCGCCGGCAATGGCGGCGATGGCCTGGTCTACAGCGGCAGTGATGGCGGCTTCATCCGTGGGGTTCGGGATGGCGGCGCCCGGCAAGGTTTCAGTCATCTACTGTTCTTAGCTACGAGTCGTGGCTGCCGGTGAACGGGGCAGCCCTGCACGGTTTCCCGGCGGCGCGTCCGTCACTGGCAGGTCATGGATGAATGTCCCCAATGCCAACTGTGCATTCCGGTTCATTCAATGACCAGGTCAGGGCACACCGGTTGAGCCGGCGGCCACTGCCCTCCAGTCTAATTGAAGGCTCCGGCTACCATAGCCTCATGACAGTGCCGCGGCGCCCGGGAGCCCAGAAGCGCCTCACGGCTGCGCAGAGACTGCGGCAGGCGGCGAACCTGGCCAACGGCAGCACTGCCCTTGGCTTGGCCGTGGCCCTTGCCGCGCGCACCCGGATCAGCAGCGGCCCCCGCGGCCTGATCCTTGCCTCCGGGTACAGGCCGCGGCTGCCTTTCGCCGGAGCTTTTACGCTGGGCAACGTGGTGCTGTGCCGGTGCACCGCCGCCGAGATGTTGTCCCGCCCGGCCCTGCTCGGCCACGAGGAAAAACACTGCACGCAGTACGCCTGGTGCCTGGGCGCCCCGTTCCTTCCCCTGTACTTCCTGGCCGCAGGCTGGTCGCTGGTGCGCTCCGGCAACCCGGGGACGCGCAACATCTTCGAGCGCCACGCCGGCCTTGAGGCCGGCGGATACCCGGCACCCGGAACCCGGCGCCGTCCCTCACGCCGCCGCCCGTCTGAAGTGGAGGTTTGAGCCATGGCCACTGCGTACGACGCCGGTAAAGCGGGTGGGAGCCCCACCGGCGGCAACGCTTCTCCCGGCACGGTCCGCGTGTCGGGAGCGGGCTCGGCGGAAGCTGCGCCGGACCTTGCGGTGGTCTCGATCGGAGTGGAGTGCCGGGCCGATTCGGTGGGGCAGGCCTACGCGCGGGCCGGAACCGGTTCAGACGCCGTGACGGCGTCCTTCCGCAGGCACGGGGTGGCCGACTCCGACATCCGCACGTCGGGCCTTAACGTCCGCGCGGAGCTCGCCTGGCGGGAAGGCGAAGGACAGCGGGTCACCGGATACGTGGCAGCCAGCACCCTCACCGTGAAGCTGCGGGACCCGGGTTCCGCTTCAGCCGCCATCTCGGAGGCAGTTGAGGCGGGCGGGAACGATGTCCGGCTGAACGGTGCGGAGCTCACTTTCAGCGATGACGCGGCTGTGCGGGTACGCGCCCGGGAGGCCGCCTGGCTGGACGCCCTCAGCACCGCCACGCAGTATGCGCAGCTTGCCTCTGCCCGGCTGGGACGGGTGCTTTCCGTATCCGAGGACGGACCGGCCCGGGGCCCGGTGCCGCTGCCACGGATGCAGCGGGCAGCGGCCGTTGATTCCCTCAGCGTGGAGGCGGGCAATTCCGTGGTGGACGTGGCAGTCACCGTGGAATGGGAGCTCCTGGCCGGCGCCTAGACGTTCCCCGCACCACACCGCCCATGCTTGACATTGGTTCGAACATAGATTCGAATGGACGGCATGAGATGGGACGCCCAAGCACTGATGCCCCGGCCAGCGGAAACGGCTGCGCAAACCCCATCCCCCGCATTGCTTCCCCTGGCCGGGCTGGTCCGCTCCATCACAACCCCCGAGTTCGCTGGCATCACCTTCCATGAGGTCACCGCCAAATCGGTGCTCAACAAGGTGCCTGCCGGTTCACGGATGCCCTTCGAATGGACCATCAACCCGTACCGGGGCTGCAGCCACGCCTGCGTGTACTGCTTTGCCCGCAAGAGCCACACCTACCTTGATTTTGACGCCGGGCTGGACTTTGACAGCCAGGTGGTGGTGAAAGTCAACGCGGCCGAAGTTCTCCGGAAGGAACTGGCCAAGCCATCGTGGACGCGTCCGCAGGTTGCCCTGGGTACCAACACGGATCCTTACCAACGGGCCGAGGGCCGCTACCAGCTCATGCCCGGCATCATCACCGCACTTGCCGAGTCCGGCACTCCCCTGTCCATCCTTACCAAGGGGACCCTGCTTGCCCGCGACATTCCCCTGCTCAAGAGCGCGGCCGCCCAGGTGCCCGTGGGCATAGGCATCTCGCTGGCCATGACGGACGAAGCCCTGTCCGAGGCCATCGAGCCTGGAACGCCCGGGCCCCGGGCGCGCCTCAAGCTCGTTTTCCGCCTCCGTGAAGCCGGTCTGCCCTGCGGTGTTATGGCCATGCCCATCCTGCCGTGGCTTTCGGACAGCGATGAGGCACTCGACGCGCTGTTCGCGTCCCTGGCGGCGGCGGGCGCAACCGGCGTCACGGCCGGGGCCCTGTACCTCAAGCCCGGGACAAGGGAGTGGTTCATGAAGTGGATTGCTGCCAACCATCCCGGGCTGGCGGGCCGCTACCGGCGGCTCTACGGGACAGGTTCGTACGCGTCCAAGGAGTACCGCTCGTGGCTCGCGGGCAAAGTCCGGTACTTCAAAGCCCGCCACGGGTTTACCAACACGTCCGGCTTCAGCCACAGGGACCTCGAGGACGATCCCCGCGGCGAGGAAGCCGAATATCCCGCCGGCATCGTCCCCCAGGCGGCAGCGCCCGGCCAGGCACTGACCGGAAAAAAGGCAGCCTCCGAGGGGCAGGCAACGCTCTTCTAGGACCGTGCGCCTGCTGCCCTGACGGCGACGGCACCGAGCAGGGCCCGGACTATCGGGAAGTCCGCGGGAATCCACGGCAGGCCCAGGACGCCGCTGTGGTCCTCCAGCGCCACCCACCGGAGTTCATCGTGGTCCTCGAGTGCTTTCGGCTCCCCGTGGGCAATTTCCGCGAACCACACCCGCATGCTGGCCCGGTGGTTCAGCGGCCAGCCGCCCGGAACCTGCGACGGGAGCTCAGCGCCGAGCCGGACCCCTATCCCCAGCTCCTCGAGCAGTTCGCGGGCCAGTGCCGCCTCCGGCTCCTCGCCGGGCTCCACTTTTCCACCGGGGAACTCCCAGAGTCCTGCCAACTGCTCCGGAGCGCTGCGCCGCGCCACCAGCAGCATGGAGGGTTCCGCCAGGCTGTCCACGACGGCTCCGCCTACCACCTGTATCTGTCCGTTCACCGCCCCATTCTATGGGGGACAATGAAAGGACCAGCTGCAAATATCCTCACGCCACGGGAATACTGATTCCCCTTGCCGGGTTGTTTGCAGGGTCCGGACTTCATCAGCCCCACTGCCGTGGCACTAGTCCACCACCACTTTCATCCTTCGAAAAGCAGGCTTATGAGCAGCGTCCTCCAAACGTCCACGGCAGCCCCCGCCCGATCCACCAACGTGGCCATGGCCATCGTCGCCCTTGCCATGGGAGGTGTTGGCATCGGGGTCACGGAGTTCACCATGATGGGCCTGCTAAGGGAAGTGGAGCAGGGCCTTGGAGTTTCCACGCCGGAAGCAGGCCACCTCATATCCGCCTACGCCCTGGGAGTCGTGGTGGGAGCCCCGCTGCTGGCCGCAGTAGGTGCCAAACTCCCCCGCAAGCACCTGGCTCTCGGACTGATGATGTTCTTCACGGTGGCCAACCTGGCGTCATTCCTGGCCCCGGATTACGGAACAATGCTGCTTTCGCGCTTCGCCGCCGGCCTGCCGCACGGCGCATTTTTCGGGGTGGCAGCAGTCATCGCCGCCTCGCTGGTGCCACCCACGCGGCGCGGCTGGGCCATTTCAATGGTGATGGCCGGCCTGAGCATTTCCAATGTGGTGGGAGTTCCGTTTGCCACCTGGATGGGACAGACCTACGGCTGGCGACTCCTCTTTATCCTGGTGGGACTGATCGGCCTGCTGACCCTTGCCCTGATATGGAAGTTCGTCCCGTTCCACAAGGCCCACCCGGATGCGAGCATCCGGCGCGAACTGGGCGCGCTCAAACGCCTGCAGGTGTGGCTGGCCATTCTGATCGGAATCGTGGGCTTTGGCGGCTTCTTTGCCACCTACACCTACATTGCCCACACCATGACCATGGTGGCGGGCATTCCGTCCTCACTGATTCCCCTGGTAGTGGCGCTGTACGGGCTGGGGATGGTGGCCGGCAACATCGTGGGCGGCCGGATTGCGGACAGGTCCGTGATGGGCACCCTCTACAAGGTGCTGCCCGGCATCGCCGTTGCCCTGGTGGTGTACGCCGTGGCCGTCCAATGGCCGTGGTCCGCATTTGTCATGGTGTTCGTGGTGGGTGCTTCCGGGTCCATGCTGATCCCCGCACTGCAAACCCGGCTCCTGGACGCGTCCCCGGATGCCCCTTCCCTCGCATCATCGCTGAACCATGCGGCGCTGAACGTCGCCAACGCCCTCGGGGCATTCCTGGGCGGACTGGTGATCGCCTTGGGCTGGGGCTACACAGCCCCCGCATTGGTAGGTGCCGTCCTCGCCCTGCTGGGGCTCGGCGTCGCGATCACCAGCGGACTGCTGGAGCGGAAGAGGCCGCTGGCCGCCTGATCCCCGGAGTGATGATTCACTCGTGTCCCGGCACCCGGCCGCCCTGCCCGCCGGCCTACCGGGTCAACTGCCTGGAGGCCTGCTGACTTCAGGGCGCCCGTATGTTAGCTTGAGCCACATCGGGACCTTAAGATCCCGGTCACTATAAGGAGGAGACATGGGTTTTCTTGCTTGGATTATTCTGGGCCTCATCGTAGGGGCCATTGTTAAGGCTGTCATGCCCGGCCGGGTTGGCGGCGGCTGGGTAACCAGCCTGGTGCTGGGCGTCGTTGGCGCCATCGTCGGCGGCTGGATCGGAAGCCTCCTGTTCAACAGGGGCGATCTTGCCTTCTTCGACCTCGGCACCTGGATTCTCGCTATCGTCGGCGGCCTGGTTGTGGCCGGCATCTACGGAGCTGTCACCGGTCGCGGCAAGGCCACCCGCGCACCCTGACCCGCTCCCAGGAACGCCATCAACAAGCAAGGGCTCCGGTGAACCGGAGCCCTTCAATGTTTAATCCCGCCTCTCTGACGCGCGCCCACCGCCTGAGGCAGAGGCAGCCGGGGCGTCCAATGCTAGGCCGTGACCGGGAGGTGCTGGGAGCGCGCGCTGGCATAGAGGCAGACCGTAGCCGCTGTCCCCAGGTTGAGGCTTTCCGCGGAGCCATACACCGGCACGGCAACCCGGTGGTCCGCCAGCGCGAGCTCCTCCGGGGACAAGCCCTGGGCCTCATTGCCGAACAGCCAGGCGGTTGGCTGCTCCAGGGCGTACTCGGATGCCGGACCTTCGCCGGTCAGCCGGCGCCGGGCGTTCTCGTCCTGCAGGGTGTCCAGGTTGAGGGTCCCATAGCCGTCCGCTGCCAGGACGCCGATCCCCCTGGCACGGCAGGCGGCCGCAAGTTCGTCAATGTCCGCGCCCAGCACCACAGGAAGGTGGAACAGCGAGCCTGCTGTGGACCTGACGGCCTTGGGGTTGTAGATGTCAACGCTGGAGGCCGTCAGTATAACGGCGTCGGCTCCGGCCGAGTCGGCCGCGCGCAGGACCGTACCGGCGTTGCCGGGGTCGCGGACCTGGCAGAGCACGGCAACCAGGCGGGGGCCGGCGTCGAGCACTTCCTGCAGCGTCACGTCAAGGAAACGGCAGACGGCGACGATCCCCTGCGGGTTGACGGTGTCCGCCATGGCAGCCAGGACCTCGTCGGTGGCAAGGCGGGCATTGACTCCCTGGGACAGTTCCTCGAATTCCGGATGCCGGTCCAGGCAGCTTTCACTGGCGAACACTTCGGTGACCACGCCTTGCTGGCCATCGGCCACCCGCTGCTGATGGAGCCGGAGCGCTTCGCGCACGGCCTGGGGTCCTTCGGCAAGGAACTGTCCGCGCTTTAAACGGGCCGGGCGCCCGGCAAGTTTTGCCACGTCCTTCACCCGATCAGCTCGGGGATTGGACAGTGGAAAATCTTGCGGGCGCCCGGTTTCGTTCATACAAGAACTTTAGTGGCTGCTGCCACCGGTTCTTGAACTGTCCCTGACGGGAACAGCCGGTTGCTAGGCAACAGCCTTCTTGGCGGAGGTGTCGGCAGGCAGGGAATCCTTGGCAACCTTGACCAGCGCTGCGAAAGCGTTGGCGTCGGAAACGGCCAGTTCGGCCAGCATGCGGCGGTCAACCTCAACCTCAGCGGCCTTCAGGCCCTGGATCAGGCGGTTGTAGGTGAGTCCGTTGGCGCGGGACGCAGCGTTGATGCGCTGGATCCACAGGCGGCGGAAGTCGCCCTTCTTCTTCTTGCGGTCGCCGTAGCTGTACACAAACGAGTGCAGCAGCTGCTCTTTGGCTTTGCGGTACAAGCGTGAACGCTGTCCACGGTAGCCCTTTGCGCGTTCAAGGATAACCCGGCGCTTCTTGTGGGCGTTGACCGCCCTCTTCACACGTGCCACGTGCGTACTCCTTCGAAAATTCTGCTCCCAAGCATCTACTGCCGGTAGTCCCGGCGGCCTGAGAAGGCTTTTTGGTAGGTGACTTACACCAGGTGGTGGTCAGTCAAAGAACTTGGAAACTAGATGCCGAGCATCTTCCGGATGACCTTGGCGTCGCCCTTGAAGACGATCTTGTCGCCGGCGAGGCGGCGGGTCAGCCTGGAGGACTTGTGCTCGAGGTAGTGGCGGCGGTTGGCCTGCTGGCGGCGCAGCTTGCCGCTGCCAGTCAGCTTGAAGCGCTTCTTGGCACCACTGTGGGTCTTCATCTTCGGCATGGGAACCGATCTCCTTACGTTCCGCAGGCTGGGCCTGCAGCTCTATCGCGCAGCTGCCCCTCAGGGCGGCGTGCTGGTTGCTGACAGCCGGAGGGCGACCTCCGGCAGCTGTGGACTAAGTGGTCTTCTTGCCGGCCGGCTTGGGCGCTGCCTTGGGGGCGGGCCGTGCGGCAGGCTTCGGTGCAGCGGGCCTGGCCACCGGCTTCGGCGGAGCAGGCACTGCTGCGGGCTTCGGCGCGGCGGCCGGAGCAGCAGCAGGCTTCGCCGCTGCGGCCTTCGGTGCCGGTGCCGCCTTGGGCTCTGCTGCCTTGGGAGCAGCAGCCGCCTTCGGAGCGGTGGCCTTGGGGGCCTCCTGTTTCGGGGCTTCGGCCTTGGGGGCTTCCTGCTTGGGTGCCTCGGCGGCTTTGGGGGCCTCCTGCTTCGGAGCAGCGGGTTCGACGACGGCGGCCGGCTCCTGCACAGGCGCTTCGGCTTCCGGCTCGGTGTTGATGGCGAACCCCTCCGGGAGCAGATCCGCGAGTGACTGGGTCAGGGGCGCCTGATCATCGCCGGAGGTGTCAACGCGGCCGGAAGCCTTGGCTTCGTTCTCCGCCTTTGCCTCGGCTCGCTGCGTAGCGCGGCGGGCTTCGGCCTTGGCCTCCGCCTTGTTCTTCAGCGGGCCAACCACCATGACCATGTTGCGGCCGTCGATGCGGGGGCTGGACTCAACAACGCCAACTTCCGCAACGTCGTCGGCGAAGCGCTGGAGCAGGCGGATGCCCATTTCCGGACGCTGCTGCTCGCGGCCACGGAACTGGATCATGGCCTTGACCTTGTCCCCGGCGCCGAGGAAGCGCAGTGCGTGCCCGCGCTTGGTCTCGTAGTCGTGGGTATCGATCTTCAGGCGGAAGCGGATTTCCTTCAGAACGGTGTTCGTCTGGTTCTTCCGTGCTTCACGTGCCTTAACCGCGGCCTCGTACTTGTACTTGCCGAAGTCCATCAGCTTGCACACCGGAGGCTTCGCCTGAGGTGCAACTTCAACGAGATCAAGGTCGGACTCGGCAGCCAGACGCAGGGCATCCTCAATACGGACGATTCCTACCTGTTCACCTGCAGGGCCGACCAGCCGCACCTCGGGGACGCGGATACGCTCATTGATTCTTGGCTCGCTAATGTTAAAGCTCCTGTTTTTGTTGTGGAATCCGGCAAATAGAGAAGGCCCCCAATTGCCGGAGCAATCGAAGGCCTCTAAAAGATCGGATGCAGGTCCCGCGAAAGGGACTGCGCACACAGTTCCGGCTCATGCCGGCGCCATGCCCAACCAGGTACCCGGCAACCTTGAGTTCCAAAAGGTTGGAACAGCGGCTGGCGCGGGTGGGAGAGAACTCCGCTTGCAAACTGCATGCCATCTTACAGAAAAAATTCCCGTCAACGCTGTGCAGCGCCGGTGGGAACCCTGATCGTTTCGAACAATCTCTGAAATAACGACATCCAGTCGGTCTGTGTCAAGCTTACCAGTATGAGCACCCCAGACAGTAATTCATACGTTTTCGAGCCTGCGGCGGATGAGGCAGGTGCCGCCGGCGACGTCTCGCAGCACATCCGCGACATTTCCGAAGTGCCGGCGATCGAGGTCATCACCACAGCCGCCGTCCACCTGATGAGTGCAGCCGCAGTGAAGCTGGGGCTCGCGGCCGAGGACAACGCGGAAGAACTGAAGGACCTGGACGAGGCCCGGAAACTGATCACCGCCCTGGCCGGCCTGGTGACCGCCGCCGCCCCGGAGATCGGTTCCCAGCATGCCGGACCCTTGCGTGACGGACTGCGGTCCCTGCAGCTGGCGTTCCGCGAAGAGTCTTTGATCCCCGATGCCCCGGGCAAGGGCCCGGGCGAGAAGTACACCGGGGCAGTGAACTAGGAAAGAACCAGCCCAATCACTTGACGACGGCGGGACGGCCTTCACGGCTCGTCCCGCCGTCGCGCTTTTAATGGAGTTTTTGTCCAGATATGCAGGCTTTAGCGCCTCGGAAGCCTGCATATCTGGACAAAAACTCCGCCTAGTGGGTTGGGAATTACTGGGCTTTGATTCTGCCCCGGCGGCGCTGCTGGAGGATAAGGCCTGCGAAGCAAAGCGCGACGCCGGCAACACCCACCGAAACGAAGCCTCCGGATGGGCCCGTGCCGTCGATGAAGACACCCGCGAGCGGTGCACCCAGAGCCACGCCGCCGGTCAGTGCCGAGCCGTACCAGCCCATGGCCTCCCCGCGGCGCTCCTCAGCCACCAGGTCCGCAACTTTTTCCGACGCGGAGGACAGCACGGGCGCGCAGAGAAGTCCTGGCAGGATCGCTGTGAACGCCAGCGCCCACGTATCATGCGCGAAACCCATCGGGATTGTCAGTGCAGCCATTCCGAGCAGCAGGAGGATGGGCGAGACCGGGCGGTGCATGGCCCCGTAGATCAGGCCTCCCACCACGGACGCGGCACACCAGAAGAGGAAGACGATGCCGATTTCCGCCTGGCGTCCCCCCGTTTCCAGGGCGGCGACAATGCCGACGTCGGTCCCGCTCAGCACCATGCCCGCCCCTGCCGCCACGGCAAAGACGGCCGCCACGGTGGCGGTGAACCAGGCGAAGTTGTGGGCTACCTTGCCGCGCAGGCCCGGCCCGCTGCGTGTTGCGCCCGCAGGTACCAGTTCAGCCGCAGCCTCCTGCAGGTGGGCAGGGGCGGCGGATACCACGGCGGCCTCGGCGGCGTGGCGCTCATCGGCGCTGCATTCCTCGTCCTGCACCGGGCTTCGGGTGGGCGGGTTGAACCACATCAGGAACAGCCCGGCCAGTGAGGTGGAAACTCCCACTATGGTGAGGCCCAGCACCGTGAAGCCGCTGGTGGCAACGATGGCGCCTGCAGCGGGACCGATCATGAACACCACCTCAGTGGTAATCGCGTCGAGGGCGAAGGCGGTACGGCGCTGGTCGCCGTCGGCCAGCACGCCCAGGGACTGGCGCACCACGCTGAAAATGGGAAGCGTGAGCAGGCCGCCCACAAACACCAACGGAAGGAGCCACTGGTAGGACACGTGCGGAACAACGGACCAGATGACCGCTTCCGAGATGACGGAGGGAATGAGTGCTGTCCGGAGGCCCACGGTGTCAACCCGCCTGCCGCGCCAAGGTGCACCCACGGCAATGCCGATGGTCATGACGGCCGCGGCAGCGCCCGCGGCGGCGTACCCCTGGTCCAGGCTCAGGACGATGTGCAGGGTCAACAGCACCCCGGCAGCGGAGTGGGGAATGCGGGCAACCATGCCCACCAGCAACAGCCGGCGGATAGGCCGGACGGCGAGCAACTCCCGGTAGAGAGCGAAATTCACGGAGTGATCCTTAGGTCTGCCGCAGTGGCTGGGGATCACCCCGCTGGCTGCCGGCTAGTGGTCTGCACGCCTCAACTTGATGTCGATCGAGTCGACGCGCTCCCCAAACAATACATTCCGGGACCATTGGGCCTGGAGTCCGGCCACCAGCTCCTGGACCCCCGCGGCATCCAGCCCGTCCTCCAGGTAAAGCACCACCTGCAGTTCCGGCCCGGCGCCGCCGCCTGCTGCCACGGTCCCGTCGGCGGCACGGGCGGCCACTCCCCTGCCTGGTACCAATTCGAGGTTCCGGACGGCGGGAAAACCGGCGGCCGCCCTGCCCATCTCGGCAGCGAGTCCCTGGTCTCTGTATGAAGGCGTCCACTGCTGCTGCTGGGCCAGAGCCCACACGGCAGGGCGCCGCACCACGAACGTGAAGGCAGAGCCCGGATCAAGAACCAGGAGCTCTGCGCCTTCGGCGACGGCAGAGAGCGCGGCGCGTGCGGCGTACACGGCAACGGGTCTGGCTCCGGGATGCCAGGCGGACAGGGCCGCTGTGGAGGTGAAGGCGGGCATTGCTGTCCTCCCGTCAGCGGCTTTGAGCGTTACCAGTGCCATGTCGGCCTGCTTGTCGGCCTGCAGGCCGTTCTGGCCTTCCGCTTCCTCCGCGAGCTGGGCCACGATCGGGATGAACACCCGTGCGGTGGCCAGCGAGGCGACGACGGCCGCCTCGTCCCCGGTTCCGTCCCGGAGTGCCGCTATGGCGGCAAGGTAGTCAGCGCTGGCCGTCCCGTCGTCGTTCTCGAAGTTGTGGATCCTGGCGTCGTCGCCGGCCAGGCTCCGGCCCGCCCAGGGCTGCCCTGCGGAGTCCGTGGAGCCGCCGGCACCTGCCAGCGCCGCAGCGATATGCCCCGGCAACTGGCGGGGTGACGGAGTGCCTGATTCGTTGCTGGCCATGCCGGCGTGCGCCCTTAGCGGCGGCCGGCAACGTCGAGGGCTTCGGGCAGCGTAAAGGCGCCGGCGTAGAGGGCCTTGCCCACGATCGCCCCTTCAACGCCCAGCGGCACAAGCGAACGCAGGACCTTGAGGTCGTCGAGGCTGGAGATGCCTCCGGAGGCGACAACGGGCTTGCCCGTTTTCTCCACCATCTGGCGGAGGAGTTCCACGTTGGGCCCCTGCAGCGTGCCGTCCTTTGTTACGTCCGTGACCACGTAGCGGCTGCAGCCGGCTTCCTCGAGGCGGCCCAGGACCTCCCAGAGGTCTCCGCCTTCCTTCGTCCAGCCGCGGCCGGCCAGCGTGGTTCCGCGGACGTCGAGTCCGACGGCGATTTTGTCACCAAAGCGCTCGATGGCACGGCGGGTCCATTCGGGGTTTTCCAGCGCGGCGGTTCCCAGGTTCACGCGGGCAACGCCCAGATCCAGCGCCGCTTCGAGGGTCGCATCGTCACGAAGCCCGCCGGACAGTTCCACCTTGATGTCCAGCCGGCCCACAACTTCGCGGAGCAGCTCCGCGTTTGAGCCCCGCCCGAAGGCTGCATCCAGGTCCACGAGGTGAACCCATTCAGCTCCCTGCTCCTGCCAGTTGAGTGCCGCTTCGAGCGGGGTCCCGTAGCTGGTCTCACTGCCCGCTTCGCCCTGCACCAGCCGGACGGCCTGGCCGTTGACGACGTCGACGGCGGGCAGCAGTTCGAGAACGGGAAGGTCAGTTGAAGTGGTCATGGTGAATCCTCAGGGTGGGGGCAGGATGGCCTGCCGCGGTCAGTTGCCCGGCAGCGTCAGCAGGTAGGCGGCGAGCAGCGACATGCCCGCAAGAACATAAAACGAAATCTGGGTCCAGAGCGGCTTGTGCTGCTGCCTGAAAGACAGTGCACCGCCGACGAGCACGCCGGCAAGCCCCATCAGGAGAACGGACCACATCTAGGCGGAGCCCTCTTCCGAAACCGGCGCCCCGCCGCGGGCCGAAGTATTGTTGGCCTGCGTGCTGTCCGACTGGCTGCTGTCGGACTGGCCGCCGGCAGCGGGCCTGCGGAGGGCTTCCACCCAGTTGTGGAGCAGGCGCGCGCCCGCATCACCGGATTTCTCCGGGTGGAACTGCGTGGCGCAGAGCGGGCCGTTCTCGACGGCGGCAATGAACGGAGCGCCGTGCTCGGACCAGGTGACCAGGGGCGCTGCCATCCGTGGCTGGATGACATCGAAGGTCCATTCCTGGACCCCATAGGAGTGCACAAAGTAGAACCGCTCGTTTTCGACGCCGGCAAACAGCTTCGACCCTTCGGGCACCTTGACGGTGTTCCAGCCCATGTGTGGCACCACGTCGGCCGGCAGGAGTTCCACCTTGCCGGGCCATTCACCCATGCCTTCAGCTTCGGTGCCATGCTCCACTCCAGCCTCAAAGAGGACCTGGAGGCCTACGCAGATGCCCAGGACCGGCCGCCCGCCGGCCACCCGCCTGCCAATGAGGCGGATGCCGTCCACGGCTTTGAGCTCGCGCATCACGGTTTCGAAGGCTCCGACTCCGGGGACCACAAGGCCGTCGGCGTTCAGGACGTCCTCCGGCTTTGAGCTCAGGATGACTTCTGCACCGGCCCGTTCCAGCGCCCGCACAGCGGAGCGGACGTTCCCGGAGCCGTAATCCAGGACCGTGACGGTGGGCTTGCCCTCGGGCGAGGGCAGTTTCCGGGAGGCCGAGGGATCGACGATGGCACCGTCCCGCAGGACCTGGCCGCTCACAGCGCACCCTTGGTGGAGGGGATCCCCTCAACACGGGGATCCGGTTCCACAGCAGCACGGAGCGCCCGCGCGAACGCCTTGAACTGGGCCTCGACGATGTGGTGCGGATCGCGGCCTGCGATGACGTTCATGTGGAGGCAGATGCCCGCGTGCAGCGTGATGGCCTCGAACACGTGGCGGGTGAGGGACCCGGTGAAGTGGCCGCCGATCAGGTGGTATTCCTGGCCTGCGGGCTCGCCGCCATGCACCAGGTAGGGACGCCCGGAAACATCGACGACGGCGTGGGCCAGGGCCTCGTCAAGGGGGACGGTAGCCTCGCCAAACCGGCGGATGCCGGCCTTGTTCCCGAGTGCGGTGCGCAGCACCTCTCCGAAGGTGATGGCGACGTCCTCCACCGTGTGGTGGACGTCGATGTGGATGTCGCCCGTGGCTTTGACGGTCATGTCGATCAGCGAGTGCTTGCACAGCGCCGTGAGCATGTGGTCGTAGAACGGTACCGACGTGTCGATGTCCGAGATGCCGGTGCCGTCCAGGTTGATTTCCACGAGCACGGACGACTCACTGGTGGCACGTTCCATGCGCGCAGTGCGGGCCGCAGCCACGTTCGATCCGGTGGTACTCATGCGTTGGGTCCTTTTGGGCAGAAGGGGTGGTTCAGGGCGTCCAGCGCCGCTGCTTCCAGTCTAGGCGGGAAGCGTGGCCTGGCTTGCAAGGATGCTTTCCAGGGATGTGAGGAAGGTTGTGGTTTCGGTCTCAGTTCCGGCCGTGACGCGAAGATGGCCCGGAATCCCCACGTCCCGGATCAGTACGCCCGCATCCAGCAGTTGCTGCCAGACCCGGTGCGGGTTCTCCAGTCCGCCGAAAAAGACGTAGTTGGAGTCGGACGCCGCAGGTTTGAGGCCCATGCGCGTCAGCTCCGACACGATGCGGTCCCGCTGCCTCTTGATGTCTTCCACATCCGCCATCAGCGCCTCACGGTGCTGGAGGGCAGCCAGTGCGGTGGCCTGCGTGATGGCGGAGAGGTGGTACGGCAGCCGGACCAGGCGCAGCGCATCGGCAACTTCGGGTGCTGCAGCCATGTAGCCCAGGCGGGCTCCTGCCAGCGCGAAGGCCTTGCTCATGGTCCTGGACACGATCAGCCGCTCCCGGCCGGGCAGCAACGTCAGTGCACTGGGCGTCCCGTCGTGTGCGAACTCGTGGTAGGCCTCATCCACAATGACGATGGTCTGGGTTGCTTCACCGGCCTCATAGACGGCCTCCACGACGTCCAGCCCCAGTCCCGTCCCCGTGGGGTTGTTGGGTGAGCAGAGGAACACGATGTTGGGCTGCAGTTCCTTGACCTGCCGCGCCGCGGATTCGGCGCTGAGGCCGTAGCCCTCGGCGCGCTCACCGACGATGTATTCGGTGTCCGTTCCGCTGGCCAGCAGCGGGTACATGGAGTACGTGGGCGGAAAGCCGAGCGCTGTGCGTCCGGGGCCGCCGAAGGCCTGGAGGATCTGCTGGAGCACCTCGTTGGAGCCGTTGGCGGCCCAGAGGTTGGTCTCGTCCAATCCGTGGCCCAGGTATTCCGCCAGCGCTTTCCGCAGTTCCGTGAACTCCCGGTCCGGGTAGCGGTTCAGTCCTGCGGCGGCCTCGGACACCGCCGCGCTGATGGCAGCCCGCACGTCCGCCGGAACACCATGTGTATTCTCGTTGACGTTGAGGAGGATGGGGACGTCCAGCTGTGGCGCACCATAAGGGGTAAGCCCGCGGAGGTTGCTGCGGAGGGGAAGCCGGTTCAGGCGTTCTAGCTGGTCATTCACCTGAACAGTTTAGTGCCCGTGCCGGGTGCCGGAAAATGTGACGGCATCCTGTTCGCCCTCGGCATGTGCCAAATCAAGCGGCGGGTACGAACAGCTGCTGCCCCGGGAAGACCGTGCCTGCGGACAGGTTGTTCAGCTGCACGATATCCGCCACAACATCACGTGCATCGCGCTCCGGCGCCACGGTGGCCGCGATGCCCCACAGCGACTGGCCGGGCTGGACCGTCACGCTGACCGCGGACGTCGTTTCTAGGTCCGCAGCAGAGTCGGAGGCTTTCGCCGGGGAGTTGAAGAAGCCGGCCAGGGAGAGCAGCAGGGCGGCCAGCAGCACCAGGGGAATCCCGATCAGCACGATGCGGCCGCGGCGGGTCAGCCGCAGGGGCGGAAGGGCTGCCGGCCGTTCCGGCTGCCGCCCTTCAGGCCGGGACAGAAGTTGCTGCACTGAGTGCAGCTGTGGACGTGAACCCCGCGAAACAGATGTAGCTGACATGAACTGAGCCCTCCTGGACCATACTGTGCTGCCCGGATGTTCTGCTCCGCGCCCCGGCAGGGGCGTTCCGGCGCCATCTTCGAATGGCCCGTGTTCGCAGTAGAACATATGTTCGAACTTTGCTTCTTCAGTTTTAGCACCTATCAACGAACATTGTCGAGACTCGCTAGAACAAATGTTTGAAAAAGCAGTGTGGCTGGCCTAGTTTTGAACAAAAGAACAACCACCCGGACAGTCGATCAGCAGGGTCTGACATTATGGGGCGGGATCCTCCAGGGCCTGGCCGTGGAAGGGGCCCCGCGGACACCGAAAGGCATTGGCGAATATGGCAGCAGCAGCCGCCGGGGGCAGGGCAACCGCGCAACCGAAGAGGACCGCCAAGGGCCTGACGCCACGGCAAAAAAAGATCCTCGAAACCATCCAGCGCTCCGTCAATGAGAACGGTTACCCCCCGTCCATGCGGGAGATCGGTGACACTGTGGGACTGGCCAGCCTTTCAAGCGTCACGCACCAGTTGGCCCAGCTGGAGAAACTCGGCTACCTCCGCCGTGACCCTAAGCGTCCGCGCGCCATGGAAGTCCTCATGCCCCTGACCCTGGACGGCGGCGCGGCCAAGCCGGCCAGCCAGCCATCAGCAGGAATCTCCGCAGGCGGGGCCACCGTCACGGAGTTGCCCACGGCCCTGGACACCGCGATGGTCCCACTCGTGGGCCGCATCGCCGCTGGTGGCCCCATTCTTGCCGACCAGCAGGTGGAGGACGTTATGCCGCTCCCCCGGCAGCTGGTGGGCCAGGGCGAACTGTTTATGCTCAGGGTGGCCGGGGATTCCATGGTGGATGCAGCCATTTGTGATGGCGACTGGGTGGTGGTCCGCCGCCAGGCGGACGCAGCCAACGGCGACATCGTCGCTGCCCTCCTCGACGACGAGGCCACCGTGAAAACGTTCCGGCAGCGCGACGGCCACACCTGGCTGCTCCCCCAGAACACCCAGTACGAGCCCATCCTCGGGGACCACGCCACCATCATGGGCAAGGTCGTGTCAGTCCTCCGCTCGCTGTAACCGCCCGCTACTGGCCCAGGCAGAACCAGCCCACAGCCCCATTAGCCCAGGGCACATCCGGCCCTGCGCAGTGCGCTGGCCGGATCCCCCTTGGGCAAGCCGGCCCTGCACAGGGCCGGCTTCCTGGAGGCCCAGCCCTGCCCAGGGCGTCAGGTGTTTTCCCCGGCCAGCCTCTCCAGTGCCGCGATTGCCGTCTTCCGGTCCGTTGTAGACCAAAACGGCGGCAGCGCTCCCCGAAGGAACCCGGCGTAGCGCTCCGTGGCGAGCCTGGAGTCAAGGACCGCCACCACTCCCTTGTCCCCGGTGGAGCGGATCAGCCGGCCTGCGCCCTGCGCGAGCCGGATGGCGGCATGGGTGGCCGACACCGACATAAAGCCGTTTCCGCCGGCCTGCGCCACGGCACGGGAGCGCGCCGTCATCAGGGGATCGTCCGGCCGCGGAAAAGGAATCCGGTCTATCACCACAAGCCGGCACGAACCGCCCGGGACATCCACGCCCTGCCACAGGGACATGGTTCCGAACAGGCAGGTGTCGGGCTCGTCCGCAAACTGCTTCACCAGTGCCGTCATGGTGGAGTCGCCCTGGCACAGGACCGTCATGTCCAGCTTTGGGCGCAGGGCCTCGGCGGCCTCCTCCGCGGCACGCCGGGAAGAAAACAGGCACAGTGCGCCGCCGCCGGAAGCACGGATCAGCGCCTCGAGTTCGTCCAGCGCTTCCGGGGATGAGCCCCTGCCGGGCTTCGGCAGGTGCCCTGCCACATAGAGGATGCCCTGTTTGGGGTAGTCGAACGGCGAGCCCACGTCCACGCCCTTCCATTGGGGAGCACCCTCACCCACGAGGCCCAGTCCGCCGGCGGCAGGTTCAAATGCTGAACCGATGGCCAGTGTGGCGGAGGTCAGCACAACAGTGTGTCCGGCGAACAGGCCTTCCCGCAGCCGCCCGGCCACGGAGAGGGGCGCAATGTTGATCAACGCCGGCGCTGTCTCATCAGGCGGGGAGAACCCTTGCGCGGGATCAAAGGAGCTGGCGCGGGAAAACCACACTACTTCGCGGTTCTCCCGGGCAGCGAGGAGCCGTTCGCAAAGTTCCAGGATGAGCATCAGGCGGGACCGCGCAAGCTGCCTGCCGCCGTCGGGCGCTGTAGTACTGTCCCCCTTCGAATCCGAGAGGGCGGCCCGGCAGGCGTCGCGCAACTGGTCCACACAGTCCAGCTGTTCGTCATTCAGTCCGTTGGGCAGCAGCCCGTTCGGCACGCCGGCGAGGGCAAGCTCCAGGTTGGCGGCCGCGGCGTTGAGCGCGTCAACGGTGATGGCGGTGTGCTTGCGGGCGCCGGAGGCAGCGGCGTGCACCATGGCCACCGACAGCTGGCCGGACACCGCACCGGTAACCCTGTCCTGGAGTTCGTGCGCCTCATCCACCACCACCACGTCATACTCGGGCAGGACCGCCAGCCCCTCAAAGGCGCTGACTGCAAGCATGGCGTGGTTCGTGACCACAACATCGGCCTCAGCAGCGTCCTGGCGGGCGAGTTCACTGAAGCACTCTGCTGCCATGGGGCACTTTTGGGCGCCCAGGCACTCCATGGACGTCACGGACACCTGGCGCCAGGCACGGTCCGTGACGCCCGGCAGGAGCTCATCCCGGTCCCCCGTGGCGGTCTTCTCCGCCCACTCCCGCAGCCGCACCACTTCCTTGCCGAGCTGGGACGAAGGGCCGCCAACGGCTGCGGCAAAGTGCGGGACGCTGGTGTCCTCGCCCAGGCTGAACAGCTGGCCTTCCGCCGGTTCCTCGCTCGGGAAGCCGCCTTCCAGCTTGTGCCGGCAGACGTAGTTGGACCGCCCCTTGACCAGGGCCACCTTGACGGGCCTGTCCAGCGCGGGAGTGATGGCCTTGAGCAGCCGGGGCAGGTCCCTGCCCACGATCTGCGTCTGGAGCGCAAGCGTGGCCGTGGAGACCAGGGCGGGCTTGTTGCTTTCCAGGGCGTGCGCGATGAGGGGTATTAGGTAGGCCAGCGACTTTCCGGTGCCTGTGCCTGCTTGGACCAGGAGGTGGTCCCCCGTTTCCAGGGCACGGGCCACCTGCCTGGCCATCTCATGCTGGCCGGCACGGCTTTGCCCGCCCATGCCGGCAACGGCCCGGTCGAGCAGTTCGATCACGAACTGCTCGCCAGCCGTCTCCGTGGCTTCCTTGGCCACGAGGTCAGTCATTGCTGACGAAGGGTTCCAGTTCGGCCGCAAAGCCTTCACGGACCATCACCACGGCCCGCGTGCCTTGCTCCACGTGGTCCACGCTGATGATCTCGGCGTCGGACTCGTGGAGTTTACTGACCAGGTCTCCGCGGTCGTAGGGGATGAGCAGTTCCAGCTTGACGCTTGGCCTGGGAATGGCGTCGCTGATGGCCTTCAGCAGTTCCGCGATGCCCTGCCCCGTGCGGGCGGACACCACCACATGCCGCGGTTCGCGCTGCCGGAGCCGTTCCACCACGAAGGGATCAGCGGCGTCGGCTTTGTTGAGCACGATGATTTCGGGCACCTTGCGGGCATCCACTTCGCTGAAGACCTTGCGGACCGCAGCAATCTGGCCCTCAGGGTCCGGGTGCGAAACGTCCACCACGTGGAGGATCAGGTCGGCGTCGGCAACTTCCTCCAGCGTGGAGCGGAACGCCTCCACCAGCTGCGTCGGCAGGGAGCGGACAAAGCCAACGGTGTCCGCGAGCGTGTAACCCAGCCCGTCCGCGGTTTCCGCCTTGCGGACAGTCGGGTCCAGGGTGGCGAACAAGGCGTTCTCCACCAGGACGCCGGCGTCGGTCAGGCGGTTGAGCAGGGAGGACTTGCCCGCGTTGGTGTACCCGGCGATCGCTACGGACGGCACGGAATTACGACGGCGGTTGGCCCGCTTGGTCTCGCGGGCCGGCTTCATCGCGGCGATCTCCCGCCGCAGCTTGGCCATGCGGGTGCGGATGCGACGGCGGTCCAGCTCGATTTTCGTTTCACCGGGACCGCGCGAACCCATGCCGGCTGCGGCGCCGCCCACCTGGCCGCCGGCCTGGCGGGACATCGAATCGCCCCAGCCACGGAGGCGCGGCAGGAGGTACTCAAGCTGCGCCAGCTCCACCTGGGCCTTGCCTTCGCGGCTCTTGGCGTGCTGGGCGAAAATATCCAGGATCAGGGCTGTCCGGTCGATGACCTTGACCTTGACGATGTCCTCCAGGCCTCGGCGCTGGGAGGGTGCAAGCTCGGCATCCACCACCACGGTGTCCGCGCCGGTGGACATCACGATGTCCCGAAGCTCAAGCGCCTTGCCCGAGCCAAGGAATGTTCCGGGGTCCGGCTTGTCCCGGCGCTGGACCAGTCCGTCAAGGACCTCGGAGCCGGCTGTTTCCGCAAGGGCAGCGAGCTCCCGGAGCGAGTTCTCGGCGTCGGCCAGCGTGCCTTCGGACCAGAGCCCTGCCAGGACCACCCGTTCAAGGCGCAACTGGCGGTACTCGACCTCGGTGACGTCTTCCAGTTCGGTGGACAGTCCTGCGGTACGGCGCAGGGCGCGCCGTTCCTCAAGGTCCTGCTGGTCGCCGTCGTACGTTGAATGTTCTTCGTCCAGGCGGGAAATTGCCTGGGCCTTGCCGAACACTGCCTTTCCGTCGCCGCCCTTCCCATCGCCGCTTTGCGTGTTGGGGTTCCTGGCAGGTACGTCCTTGGAGAGAATCCGGTCGATGACAGCCTGGATTTCCTCGGGACTCATGTCCTGGGCGGCTGGATCTGATCCGGTGTTGGGCTGGCTGGTCATGGTCTCCTTTGAAGATTCGGCAGTTCCAGAATAGTGCCGATTGCTGGTGGTGGGGGAAGTATTCGCGCTGGGCTGACGGCCTGCGGTCATCCAAGCCTCCTGGCTTGCTGGGCCGGCGCCGCTGATGGCGGCGCCGGCAGACGTGCCACGTACACTTACGCGGCGGAAAAAGGCAGCCGGAAAACGGCGATAAGTTCAGCAGGAGGCTGACTTTCGAGTGTGGTCCGGCGACCGGAACAAAGGGATATCCGCTTGGCCCGGTGCACGCAGCGGAAGGGTCGGAGGACCTGCGTCGCTGGGTGGGACATGCTGCCGCTGGAGGACAGGCTTCGGGACGGGCGTGGCCCGTGCCGGTTACTCGAAGATCAGGAACATGCCCTCCAGCGTAGCAGAGGGCCCTGCCCGCGGTTTCCCTTTACGCTGCAAGGGGAACTACTCTGGCCAGTTATGGAGTCCGCACATTATTTCAGCGCAACACCCGCTGGCCCTTTCACCCGCAAGCCCCTGACTGTTGAACTGGCGGGGCAAACGCGCAGGCTGCAGACTTCCTCCGGCATCTTCAGCCCTGACGGGATCGACAAAGGCACAGCCATCCTGCTCACCGAGGTGCCCGCGCCGGCGCCGCAGGGAAACCTTCTGGATATCGGCTGCGGCTGGGGTCCGATTGCCCTGACCATGGCCCTCAAGGCGCCGTCCGCCCGGGTCTACGCGGTGGATGTCAACGAGCGCTGCATCGCGCTGACAAACGAGAACGCCGCAGCATTGGGCCTGGCCAACGTTACGGCCAGCACCCCTGACGCAGTGGACCCCGACCTGCGCTTTGACACGATCTGGTCCAATCCGCCCATCCGGATCGGCAAGGACGAACTGCACTCCCTGCTGAGACTGTGGCTGCCCCGCCTGGCTCCGGGCGGGACGGCATGGCTGGTGGTGCAGAAAAACCTGGGGGCGGACTCGCTTCAGCGGTGGCTTGCAGCTGAGCTGGACGAATCGTTCAGCGTGAGCCGGGAAGCGACGTCGAAGTCGTTCCGGATCCTCAAGGTCAGGAAAGCGTCCCGGTTGCCACAATAACTGCCGGACCGCTGAGCTCCACGTGTTCGTGGCCTGCGGGACCAGCGAAGAACTTTACTCCCACGACGCCTCCGGGGACGTGGACCCGCCAGGAGTCCGGGGCTTCCGCTCCTGCCCAGTGGCGGATGGCCACTGCGGCGGCGCAGGCACCCGTTCCGCAGGACTGGGTCTCCCCCACGCCGCGTTCATGCACCCGCATTGTCACCGAACCGATGCCGTCGTGCACGAGCGGCTCGGAGGGGACGACGAATTCCACGTTGGTCCCGTTGGCGGGTACGGGGTCCACGACTGGTGCGGTGAACAGGCGGGTTCCGGCAAGTTCGGAAAGCTCGGCGAGGGCTACAACGGTGTGCGGGTTGCCCATGCTGACGGAGAGGGCGGGGCGGGGAACCTCCAGGCCCTCGGCGGTCACCAGTGAATCCATGGCCTTGGCCGTAGCTTCCCCGGGGAAGATGAACTCCCACGGCCCCATGTCCACGGCATAGTCGTCGCCCGTGCGCACCACGGTCTTGACCCCGGCGCGGGTTCCGATGGCCAGGGCGCCGCCGTCGGGCAGTTCGATCAGGCCCTCGGTCCGGAGGAAATGGACGAACACGCGGACGCCGTTGCCGCACATTTCGGACAGCGAGCCGTCGCCGTTGCGGTAGTCCATGAACCACTCAGCGTCAGGGGCGGCGGCGAGCAGTTCGCGGCCCTCCGGGAGGAAGCGCGACGGGACCGCCCGGATGAGCCCGTCCCCGCCGATCCCCCGGTGCCGGTCGCACAGGGCGGCCACGGCTTCGGCAGTGATGGTGTGGACGCCCTCGGGATCAGCCACCAGGACGAAGTCATTGCCGGTGCCGTGCCCCTTGGAAAAGCGGAGCCCGCTCAGCGTGCGGAAGGCCGGCTCGGTGGTTTCTGCGAGGGTTGTGTCCATGGTTCCAAGGGTACCGGCCGGGCGGTACAGCCCTAAAAACGGGAGAGCCCTGCCGCTTTGGCCACCAGGGCCGGATCCTGCCAGTCCAGCCAGTGGATGCGCGGATCGGCGCGGAACCAGGTGAGCTGTCGCCGGGCGAACTGCCGGGTGGCCACGATGGTGTCCTCCGCGGCCTCGGGAACGGTCCATTCGCCGTCGATAACCCGCAGGAACTGCGAGTATCCCAGGGCGCGGGGGGCGGTCTTTCCCTGCCTCAGCCCGCGGGCGTCCAGCCGTCGAACCTCGGCGGGCAGGCCGGCGTCCACCATGCGGTGGACGCGTTGGGCGAGCCGGTCCCGAAGCGCCTCGCGGTCCACTGCCAGGCCTACCTGGACGGCAGGCTGGAAGTACTCGCGCTGCGGCATGAAGGAGCTGAACGGCCGTCCGGTGAGCTGGTGGACCTCCAGGGCCCGGATGATGCGCCGGTCATCTGAGAGCCTGCCGGCTGACACAGGGTCCACCCCACGCAGCCGTTCGAGCAGCACCGCGGTCCCCTGCGCAGCGAGTTCGGCTTCCAGCCGTTCCCGCACCAGCGGATCAGTCCCCGGGAACTCAAGGACGTCCAGCGCGGCCCGCACGTAAAGGCCGGACCCGCCGGCCAGGATGGCGCGCTTGCCGCGGGCGTGGATGTCCGAGATGAGCTCCCGGGCCTGCTGCTGGAACTGCGACACGCTGGCTTCCTGGGTTACCTCCAGGATGTCCAGCAGGTGGTGGGGAACTCCCCTGCGTTCAGCGTCGGTGATTTTTGCGGTGCCGATGTCCATGCCGCGGTAGAACTGCATGGCGTCGGCATTGATGACTTCGCCGCCGAGTTCAAGGGCAAGGCTGACGGCGAGGTCTGACTTGCCCGACCCTGTGGGGCCAACGACGGCGATAACAGGCGGTGAGCCCACCGGTCAGCGGGTGCGGACGGGCAACGAGGGCATACCCAGCGAAACGCCCTTGCCGCCAGCCCCGGACCCGGGTGTGGGTGCTCCGCAGGAATCTGCCTGCGCCCTGTCCCAGGCGTCGCCGGCCCGGGAACGCCTGAGGCTGTAATCCTCCAGGGCGGGATCGGCGACGAGGTGGAAAGCGGCGGCCTCGGTGATGGTCACCGTGACCAGGTCTCCCGGCCGCGGAGCGGGCGCACCCTCAGGGACCGAGAAGTGTACGAGCCGTTGGTCCTGCGAACGGCCGGACAGCCTGTGCGTCTCCCCTGCCTTCCGTCCGGACTGCGCCGTGACCATGACCTCAACGCGGCGGCCGAGCTGGCGCCCGTTCTCCTCTGCCGCAATCCGGTCCTGGAGGGCAGTCAGGCGTTCGAACCGTTCCTGGACCACTGCCTTGGGCAGTTGGTCCGGCAGGTCAGCGGCAGGGGTTCCGGGGCGCTTGGAGTACTGGAACGTGAACGCGGTGGCGAAGCGTGACTTCTCCACGACATCCAGTGTTGCCTGGAAGTCCTCCTCGGTTTCGCCGGGGAACCCCACAATGATGTCGGTGGAGATTGCTGCCTGCGGGATTTTTTCGCGGACTTTGTCCAGAATGCCCAGGAACTTGCTGGAGCGGTAGGAACGCCGCATGTCCCGAAGCACCTTGTCCGACCCCGATTGCAGCGGCATGTGCAGCTGCGGCATCACGTTGGGGGTCTCGGCCATGGCGTCAATGACGTCGTCGGTGAAGGCGGCTGGGTGCGGGCTCGTGAAGCGGACACGCTCCAGGCCTTCGATGTCGCCGCAGGCCCGGAGGAGCTTGGAGAATGCCTGCCGGTCGCCGAACTCCACACCGTACGAGTTGACGTTCTGGCCCAGGAGCGTGACTTCGATGGCGCCGTCGTCCACCAGGGCCTGGATCTCCGCCAGGATGTCCCCCGGCCGGCGGTCTTTCTCTTTTCCGCGGAGAGCGGGCACGATGCAGAAGGTGCAGGTGTTGTTGCAGCCAACGGAGATGGATACCCAGCCTGAGTAGACGGAGTCCCTCTTGGTGGGAAGCGTGGACGGGAACACATCCAGCGACTCGAGGATTTCCAGCTGTGCCTCGTTGTTGTGCCGGGCGCGGTCCAGCAGGGCAGGCAGGGCGCCAACGTTATGGGTGCCGAAAACGGCATCCACCCACGGTGCCTTCTTGAGGATTGTTTCCCTGTCCTTCTGAGCAAGGCAGCCGCCCACAGCAATCTGCATGCCGGGGTTTGCTGCCTTCACCGGAGCCAGGATGCCAAGGTTGCCGTAGAGCTTGTTGTCAGCGTTTTCCCGCACCGCGCACGTGTTGAACACCACGACGTCGGCCTGCTCACCGTCTGCCGGTACGTACCCGGCGTCCTCCAGCATCCCGGCCATCCGCTCCGAGTCGTGGACGTTCATCTGGCACCCAAACGTCCGCACCTGGTAGGTGCGGGGCTTGGGGGCACCGGATTGCGGAGCACCTCCAGCTTCTGCAGAGGGGGCGGTACCGGAAAAGGGGGAAGGGATGGTCAAACTCACCTGTTAAGGGTACCGGTTTTACGGATTGGCACCGTCGGCTCCAGCGCAGGAGTCCAGGACCTCGTTGACAATCCGGAACGCCTGCGAGGGCTGATAGCCCTTACGTGCCAGCATGGAGGCCAGCCGCCGGGTTGCCTTGTCCCTTGCGGCCCGGTCCTGCAGATCCGTTCCCGGCCGGAGCTTCCGCTCCACGAGCTGCCGGGCAGCGGCTTCCTCATCCGCGTCTGTCAGCTGGTCCAAAGCCGCGGCGGCGGTTTCCTGGTCGATGCCCTTCTCCGCGAGTTCGCGGCGGAGCGCGCCTTTTGCCAGTTTGCGCGACTGGGAGCGGCTCCTCACCCACATGTCCGCGAAATCGGCGTCGTTGATCAGGCGTGCTTCCTGGAACCGGTCCAGGACTGCCTCGGCGACGTCCTCCGGGATGTTCCGTTCGGCGAGTTTCCGGGCGAGCTGCAGCCTGCTTTTGGCCGACGCGGTCAGTTGCCGGTACACAATGTTCTGCGCAACGGACACCGGATCCGGCTCTGCGTCCTCGGCAACGGAAGAGCCGGGATCCGGGCCGTCCTGGAATGCGCCGTCATGTGAAGCTCCGCGCCGCCCGCCGGTCTTCGCCCGGCGGGGACGCGGATTGTCAAAACCGGTCAACGGCTAGAACCCGTCAACGGCCTTCAGCTTCGGGGAGTCTTTGGACTCCGGCTCCGCAGGCTTGACACCCACGCCGAGCTTTTCCTTGATCAGGCGCTCGAGTTCGGCAGCAAGCTCAGGGTTGTCACGGAGGAACCTGCGGGAGTTCTCCATGCCCTGACCAAGCTGGTCGCCGTCGTAGGTGAACCAGGAGCCGGACTTCTTGATAATGCCGTGCTCGACACCCATGTCGATGATGCCGCCCTCACGGGAAATGCCCTGTCCGTAGATGATGTCGAATTCGGCCACCTTGAAGGGCGGAGCCATCTTGTTCTTGACGATCTTCGCCTTGGTCCGGTTGCCAACGGAATCGGCACCTTCCTTCAGGGTCTGGATGCGCCGGACGTCGATGCGGATGGAGGCGTAGAACTTCAGGGCCTTACCGCCGGTGGTGGTTTCCGGGGAGCCGAAGAAGACGCCGATCTTCTCGCGCAGCTGGTTGATGAAGATGGCCGTGGTCTTGGTCTGGCTCAGCCGGCCGGTGATCTTACGCAGGGCCTGGCTCATAAGGCGGGCCTGGAGGCCAACGTGGCTGTCACCCATGTCGCCCTCGATTTCGGCGCGCGGCACCAGCGCTGCGACGGAGTCGATCACGATGACGTCCAGGGAGCCGGAGCCCACCAGCATGTCCATGATTTCCAGGGCCTGCTCGCCGGTGTCCGGCTGGGAGACGAGGAGGGCGTCGGTGTCCACACCGAGCTTCGCGGCATATTCGGGGTCAAGGGCGTGCTCGGCGTCGATGAACGCGGCGATGCCGCCGAGGCGCTGGGCGTTGGCCACGGCGTGGAGCGCCACGGTGGTCTTACCGGACGATTCCGGCCCGTAGATTTCAACAACGCGGCCACGGGGAAGGCCGCCAATTCCCAAAGCAACATCCAGGGCAATGGATCCGGTGGGGATGACCTCGATCGGGGCCCGGACTTCATCGCCGAGCCGCATGACCGAGCCTTTACCGAACTGCTTGTCGATCTGGGCCAGCGCTGCTTCGAGCGCTTTTGCACGATCCGGGGCTGCCGCCATGGTTCACACCTCTAATGCTTTCTCGCTTTGGAGTGGCCTCAGCGGCCGTTTATTGGTCATCTCTGACGCTACTGGGACCCACTGACATTCCGGCCGGGTGAGGGCGGCTATGTGGATAACCTGCTATGAAAAGCATAGCTTTACCCGAACAGGTATTCGAACAATCGTGCGGCGTGTCAGGAGAAACCGCCTAGTCCGTGCGGGGCTTGATGTCCCGGCCCAGACGCCGCTCGGCGGGAACATCCTGCACGTCGCAGACGGCCAGCCATACCCTGCGGGGCTCTATGCCGGCGGCAAGCGCCTGGTCCGCGGTGCGCCCGCCCACCCCTGCCAGGACAAGGCTGCTGCTGAGGACACGCGAGTACCCGGCGCCGAATTCGTCGTCCATGAGTCGCCAATAGTCGCTGATTCGCACCAGAAAAGTCTCTCACGATCCCGCGCACTAGAATTGTTGCCATGAGCAACTCCCCTGACGTCCCCTCCCCGCAGGGCCGCCACGACGAGGCGACCGTGGACGCCGCGGTGCAGAACGTGGAGCACCAGATCAGTCTCTTCTGGCGGCGCGCACGGTCGATCTCCAACCAGCTTTCCCGCGAGGTCCATCCGGACATGGAGCCGGCGGCGTACGGCCTCCTGACGGTGATCCGCAGGGAAGGGCCGATCCGCCTTACCGACCTGGCGATGAACATCGGCGTCGGCAAGCCGTCCGTCAGCCGGCAAATCGCTTTCCTGGAGAGCCTGGGGCTTGTGTCCAAGGAGGCTGATCCCCTGGACGGACGGGCGCAGGCGATCCGGCTGACACCCAAGGGCGAGGAAAAGATGCACCAGGTCCAGGACGCCCGGCGGCAGGTGTTCCGGGAACGGCTCGGCGAATGGCCGGTTGAGGAACTGGAGGAACTGGCCCGCTGCATGGCCAAGCTGAACTCCACCTACGAACGTGACGGCTTCCCGAAGGATGGCCCGGCGCCCACCGTGGAAAATCAGTAGCCGAAAAGCACAGAAGCCCCCGGCCGCGGCCGGGGGCTTCTGTGCTTTTTACATTCCGGGAGCCGCCTTGCGGCGGGATCCTACCGGGCGCCGGAAAGAAGGCCCGTGGAAAGTTCGTCGTTAAGTTCAGTGTTGAGGTCGCGCTCAAGGTCGCGGCCATAACGCTGGGAGAATTCCTGGGGAACGGTGTCCGGAACGGCAACGCCTTCTGCAACCGCCACCCTGTCGCTCACCTCGCGAAGCATGCTGGACAAAGGAACGTCCAGGGCCGAGCAGATCGAGGACAGAAGCTCGGATGATGCTTCCTTCTGGCCGCGCTCCACTTCACTGAGGTAACCCAGGGAGACACGGGCGCTGTGCGAAACTTCACGGAGCGTACGCCCCTGACGCTGGCGGACATCGCGCAGGACATCACCAATTTCGTGACGAAGTACAACCATCTTGCGCTCCTTCTGTTCGCTCTTGCCCTGATCGGCGAGGCCCACATCCTTCCAGCGGACAACGCCGTTTACGGATACGGGCTGCTTTACCATCTGTATCGCCTTGCTCCCTCATTGGTCAGGTCCGCCCTAAGGCGAACCGTCGTGGTCATTTCATCCTAGGCGCCTCCGCTCTCCGGAAGCGACACAATGTAATAACTAATCGGTACCGGCTTTTGTTCCCGGCAACTTTACGCCCAGTAACTTCCGGGTGCGGACCCTACCTGGACAGGGCCTCGAGGAGCCTTTCGAGGGCCGCCCCGCACGCCTGTCCGCGGATCTCTGCACGGCTTCCCGAGAAGGCGTATTCGAAGGCGGCCGTTCCGGCTGCGGTGGCTATGCCGACGTAAACGGTGCCCACGGGCTTTCCGTCGTGCGCCTCCGGACCGGCAACGCCTGTTGTGGAGACGCCGATGTCAGCGCTGAGGACTGTCCGGGCTCCTGCCGCCATGGCCGCGGCAACGTCCGGGTCCACGGATCCCACGCGCGCCAGGAGCACGGACGAGACATCCAGGACCTTTTCCTTGACAGCATTCTGGTACGCAACCACCCCGCCCTGCAGGATGCCGGAGGCGCCGGGGGTGTCCGCGAGGACTGCGGACACCATGCCGGCGGTCAGCGATTCGGCGGTGGCCACCGTCCGCCCTGCGTCGAGGGCTTTGCGGACCGCTTCAGCGGACAAATGGTGGAGATTGGTCATGCGGGCTCCTGGCCTTTATCGTTGCGTGCCTGCAGCTTTCCCTTGGCCCGGATTCGCAGTGCTTCCACCACGTACTCCACGCCGGTCCACACCGTGATCACCACAGCGGCCATCATCACCGCGAACGCCACCCACACGAGCCACGGGGCAAAAGAGCCCAGCGGCAGGAGGTAAAGGAAGATGGCCGCGGTCTGGACAACGGTCTTGAGCTTGCCGCCGCGGGAGGCCGGGATAACGCCGTAGCGGATCACGAAGAAACGCAGGGCCGTGACGCCCCATTCACGGACCAGGATCAGCACGGTAACCCACCATGGCAGTTCGCTGAGCACCGAGAGCATAACCAGCGCCGAACCGATGAGGAGCTTGTCCGCAATGGGATCGGCGATCTTGCCGAAGTCAGTTACGAGGTTCCGGCTCCTGGCGATATCGCCGTCGAGCTTGTCCGTGTAGATGGCGACGGCGAACGCAAGGACCGCCGCCCAGCGCCACACGCCTGCCTCACTGCGAAGCCCGGGGGCGTCCGCGATGAGAAACCAGACAAAGAAGGGCACCAGTGCGATGCGGATCATGGTCAGGATGTTGGGAAGGTTCCAGACCCCGGCACGGCCTGGGCCGGCGGCGGTTGCATCGGTGCTAGTCACGTTTCTAGGCTACAGTCCCCGGGCTAACGCCCGGTCAGGGACCAGGCGTCTTCGGAGCCGTCCTCGTCGTCATAGCCGCCGGGCGGGGAATCCGAGCCGTCGTAATATTCGACGTTCTGCTTCCGCTGGTCCAGGTCTGCCGCCACCAGGTCTTCGGCGTAGCCGCCCTGGGCGATGTTGGCGTTGGCGTTGTCGCTCAGCGCTGCGGTCTGCGAATCGGGTGCTGCCGGGGCTTCCTGGCCCTTCATGGCGGCAAGGACGGGCGCGAGATCGTCCGGTTTCACCAGGACGTCCCTGGCCTTGGAGCCTTCGGAGGGTCCCACGACTCCGCGTGATTCGAGCAGGTCCATCAGCCGCCCGGCCTTGGCAAAGCCGACACGCAGCTTGCGCTGCAGCATCGACGTGGAGCCGAACTGCGTGGTGACCACAAGCTCGGTGGCCTGCAGCAGGACTTCGAGGTCGTCCCCGATGTCGTCGTCAATCTGCTTCTTGGGCGCTTCGGCGGCAACGTCGTCGCGGTAGGTGGCCTGGAGCTGTCCCTTGACGTGCTCAACCACCTTGTGGATTTCCGATTCGGTGACCCATGCGCCCTGGACGCGCATGGCCTTGGAGGCACCCATGGGCAGGAACAGGGCGTCACCCTGGCCGATGAGCTTTTCGGCCCCCGGCTGGTCCAGGACCACGCGCGAGTCGGTCACCGAGGAGGTCGCGAACGCCATGCGTGAGGGCACGTTGGCCTTGATGAGGCCGGTCACCACGTCCACGGACGGCCGCTGGGTGGCCAGGACCAGGTGGATGCCGGCGGCACGGGCGAGCTGGGTGATGCGGACAATCGAGTCTTCAACATCCCGGGGAGCCACCATCATCAGGTCGGCGAGCTCGTCCACGATCACCAGCAGGTACGGGTAGGGCCGGATGACGCGCTTGGAGTCCACCGGCGGCTGCACCTTGCCGGCGCGGACAGCCTTGTTGAAGTCGTCGATGTGCTTGAAGCCGTAGTTGGCGAGGTCGTCGTACCGGGCGTCCATCTCGCGGACAACCCACTGGAGCGCCTCGGCTGCCTTCTTCGGGTTGGTGATGATGGGCGTAATGAGGTGCGGGACGCCCTCGTAGGCGGTGAGCTCCACGCGCTTGGGGTCCACCATGACCATGCGCACCTCGTCGGGGGTGGCACGCATCAGGATGGAGGTGATCATCGAGTTCACGAAGGATGATTTACCGGCACCGGTGGCCCCAGCCACCAGCAGGTGGGGCATCTTGGCGAGGTTGGCCACCACGTAGCCGCCCTCCACGTCCTTGCCAACGCCCATCACCATCGGGTGGTCCGTGCGGCGGGCGTTCTGGCTGCGGAGGACGTCGCCCAGGGAGACGGTTTCGCGGTCGGTGTTGGGGATCTCGATGCCGATGGCGGACTTGCCCGGGATGGGGCTGAGGATGCGCACGTCGCTGGACGCCACAGCGTAGGAGATGTTCTTGGACAGTGCGGTGACGCGTTCCACCTTGGTGCCCGGGGCAAGCTCGATCTCGTACCGGGTCACGGTGGGGCCGCGGCTGAAGCCGGTGACCGTGGCATCGACGTTGAACTGCTGAAGGGTGTCGGTCAGGGCAGCGACGACGGCGTCGTTCGCTTCCGTGCGCTCCTTCGGGATGGAACCGGGGGTCAGGTAGTCCGAGGCCGGGAGCGTGTAGGTGACGTCGCCGGCGAGGGACAGCTGCTCGGTGCGCTGCGGGATGGGAACCGGCGGCGGCGCGGGTGCCACCGGGTTGGAGGGCACGGTGGGCGCGGCTGCCGGCTTTGCGGCGGGCGGGGCCATGCCGGGGGTGATCATCGGAATGGCTTCGGTGGCGTTCTCCCCCGGGGAAGACGGGGCGCCTGCCCCGAGTCCCTGGGCTGCCTTGATCTTTTCGACGGCGATCTCCGCCTGGGTGGGGCGGCGGACACCGGGGGCCGGCCGCACCTCCGCTCCTCCCTTTGCGTCGTCGTCGTCGATCACGGCGTGCTCGAACGCTTCGTCGCCAACGTAGCCTTCCAGGCCGGCGTCGCCGTCCTCCTCATCCTTGCCGAAGAAGCGGCGCTTCTTCTTCCTGGCATTCCTGGATGGTGCGGCGGCGGGGGTGCGCTCCAGGTAGCTGCGGTCGTGCTTGTCCCGGTCCTGTTCATCCAGCAGGTCGATGCCCATGAGGTGTTCGTAGGCGGCGTGCAGCCTGCGCGGGATTGCAGTGAACGGGGTGGCGGTGATGATCAGCAGTGAGACGAACGCCAGCAGGGAGTAGAGCACCAACGGAACAGCGGAATGGATGGCGGCCAGGGGCGATGCTGCAAGGAATCCGAGCATGCCGCCGGCCTTGCGGAGTCCGTCAAAGCCCTGGGCAACGGTGGGCTGCCCGCCGAGGATGTGTGCAAGCCCGCAGCCGGCAAAGGTCATGATCAGGAAGCCGATGCCCACCCTGTTATTGCCCCGGCCGTCGGACGGCTGGCGGAAGAGCCGGAACGCGCAGACAAACAGCATGAGCGGAAGCAGGAGTGATATCCAGCCGAAGGTCCCGTTGACCACGGCATACACGGCGTCCGGGAACCAGCCGGTGAGGCCCCACCAGGCGAAGGTGGCGATGAAGATCCCGAGGGCCAGGTTGAATAGGGCCGCGCCGTCCCGGCGGTCCTCTGCCGGCAGGTCGCTGACGTCATGGCCGATGCGCCGCACCCCTCCGCCCACAAGGTGGCCAAGGCCCAGCCAGGCCCCGCCCACCACGCGCAGCAGCCACGGCTGGTGGTGCTCGACGGCGGGAAGCTGGCGGGTGCGTGCGGTGCTCGTGGAGCCACCGGCACGTCCGGTTCTGGCGGCCGTGGAGCCAGCGCCGCGGCCGGAGGAGCTGCCGGTTTTGCTGCCGGCGCGGCCCCTGCTGGATCCATTGGGCGCGGAAGTAGTACGAGTGGCCATACTAGCCACGGTACCCGAGTTGGGCCGGATTTCCGGGGATTTGGGTGCCGCCGGTCCCCGGTTCGCGGCCCTTAAAGGCCTCCGGCCCGCGGTCCCGCTGGACACGGGAACGCGGGCCGGTAACGGCGGCCGGTGTTAGGCCTCGAGCACCACCGGAATGATCATGGGCTTGCGGCGCAGCTTGCGGTTGACCCACGTGCCCACCACCCGGCGAACTACCTGCTGGAGCTGGTGGCTGGTGTGGTCCGCGTGGTTGAGGACAGCTTCCTCCAGCGCAGCGTTGATCTTGGGGATGATCTCGTCGAATACGGAGTCATCCTCTGCCACGCCGCGGGCGTGGATCTCCGGGCCGGACACAACCTTGCCGGTAGCGCGGTGGATGACCGTGATGATGGAGATGAAGCCTTCATCGCCCAGGGTCTGGCGGTCCTTAAGGTCGGCCTCGGTGACCTCGCCAACGCTGGATCCATCCACGTAGACAAAGCCGACTTCAACCTGGCCCACCACGTCTGCCCGATGGTCCTTAAGGTCGATCACGGTGCCGTTGTCGGCGAGGATGACGCTCGCTTCCGGGACGCCGGATTCGATGGCGATCTTGCCGTTGGCGATCAGGTGGCGGGTTTCACCGTGCACCGGCATGGCGTTCAGCGGCTCAAGGATGTTGTAGCAGTACAGGAGCTCGCCGGCCGCGGCGTGGCCCGAGACGTGCACCTTGGCGTTGCCCTTATGGATCACGTCGGCACCCAGCTTGAGCAATCCGTTGATGATCCGGAAGACAGCGTTCTCGTTGCCGGGGATAAGGCTGGAGGCCAGGATGACGGTGTCGCCGTCGCCCACCACCACGCGGTGGTCTCCGTTGGCCATGCGGGACAGGGCTGCCATGGGCTCGCCCTGGGACCCGGTGGACATCAGCACCACGCGGTTGTCCGGCAGGTTGTCGATGTTCTTGATGTCGACGATGAGGCCCGGCGGGACGTCCAGGTAGCCGAGTTTTTCGGCAATCGCCATGTTGCGGACCATGGAGCGGCCAACGAAAGCCACTTTGCGGTTGTGCTTGGCGGCGGCGTCCAGGACCTGCTGGACCCGGTGGACGTGGGACGAGAAGGAAGCGACAATGATGCGCTTGGTGGCTTGGCCGAAGAGGCGCTCCAGCGTGGGGCCGATTTCCTTTTCCGCGGTGGTGAAGCCGGGGACGTCAGCGTTGGTGGAGTCCGACATAAAGAGGTCCACGCCCTCTTCGCCGAGCTTGGCGAAGTGCCGGAGGTCCGTGATGCGCCCGTCCAGCGGCAGCTGGTCCATCTTGAAGTCGCCGGTATGCAGCACAGTGCCGCCGGCTGTCCGGATGAACACGGCGAGGGCGTCAGGGATGGAGTGGTTGACGGCCACGAACTCACATTCGAAGGGGCCGAACTTCTCCACCTGCCCTTCCTCAACAGTGAGCGTGTAAGGCCGGATGCGGTGCTCCTGCAGTTTCGCCTCAATCAGGGCGAGGGTGAGCTGCGAACCCACCAGCGGGATGTCGTTTCGGAGCCGCAGCAGGTACGGAACAGCACCGATGTGGTCCTCGTGCCCGTGGGTCAGGACCACGGCCACGATGTCATCCATGCGATTCTCGATGTACGAGAAATCGGGCAGGATCAGGTCAACGCCCGGCTGGGTTTCCTCGGGGAAGAGGACGCCGCAGTCCACGATCAGCAGCTTGCCGTCGATCTCGAACACGGCCATGTTCCGGCCGATCTCCCCCAGTCCGCCCAGCGGAACAATCCGGAGCGTTCCCTGCGGCAGGCGGGGAGGGGTGACAAGGCCGGTAAGGGCAGTTTGGGTCATATTGCACTACTTTCCAGGCGGAAAAGGGTGCTGGTCTTACTCCTCAGGAAAAGACCAGCCCCGCTTCCGCCAAATCCCCGCGGATGGTTTCGATCTCGGCTTCGTCCGGCTCCACGAGGGGCAAACGGACAATCGAGTTGGGCAGGACTCCCTGCCATTTAAGAATCTGCTTGGCCGCAACGGCCCCCTGGACCCGCGTCATGGTGGCACGCACCACGGGCAGGAGTTCAAAGTTAATCTTCCGGGCGGTGCTGAGGTCGTTCGCGTTGACGGCGTCGATGAGCTCGCGGAAGCGGCGCGTGGCCACGTGTGTCGTAACGCCCACAAGGCCGACGGCGCCCAGGGCCATCCACGGAAGGGTCAGGCCGTCGTCACCTGAATAGAAGAGGAGATCCGTCTCGGCCATGACGCGGGTGGCAGCGACGAAGTCGGCCTTGGCATCCTTCACCGCCACGATGTTCGGGTGCTGTGCCAGCCGGATCATGGTGTCGGGCTCGATGGGGATGGAAGAGCGTCCGGGAATGTCGTACAGCATGACGGGAACATCCACGGCGTTGGCAACGGTCTCGAAGTGCGCGCGGACACCGGCCTGGCTGGGCTTGTTGTAGTACGGCGTCACCAGGAGGAGGCCGTCGACGCCGAGGGCTGCTGCCTGCCGGGACAGGTGGACTGAGTGGGCGGTGTCGTTGGTGCCTGTGCCGGCGATGATGGCGGCCCGGCCGCCCACCGCGTCCTTAACGGCGCGGAACATGCCGAGGTTTTCCTCGTCGGTGAGGGTGGAGGTTTCTCCTGTGGTTCCAGTAACTACCAGCCCGTCGCAGCCATCGTCCACCAGCTTGCTGGCCAGTGCTGCAGCCTGCTCATAATCCACTGCGCCGTCCTTGGTGAACGGCGTGACCATGGCGGTCAGGAGAGTACCAAGGGCAGGGAGATGCGCGGATGTGTCAGCCATGGAAAAAACGTTACCCTGTCCGCGGCTGGTTAGGACAATGCCAGGGGCGTGATGCACGTCAAATAACGGACCGGCCGAACCACCGTCACATGCGCCGCGCCCCCCTTCCGCCACCATCTTCCGGGCACCGGCCCGGCACCTAACCAGCAGCCGGAGCTGCGGCCGGTCATGAGGCGGGGTGCCGGGCTGGTCAGGAGGTGCGGTGCACTGCCGGTCAGGAGGCGGGATACCGGGGGCGGGATGGCTCCGCCGGCGGGTGGTAAGCCGGCGGGTGGCAATACCGCCCGACGGCGGCCTGGCGGAGGTCCTCGGCCCAGGACGACAGCCGCTGGGCGGCCCTGACGTAGTGGAAGAGCTCAACAGGGGTCAGGGCATCGATGTCCGTCTCGGCGAGGCGCCGGGCCAGTTCTGCCCCCTCGGGCTGGGCGGCGAGGCTGATGCCCTCCTGCTCCCACTGGACATCCTCGGCCGGCCGGCCGGCCACCAGCTGGCGGAACAGGTAGTCAACAACCCCCGGGCTCATGGCCTTGGCGAGCCCGTCACCGCCGGACTGGTCGGCCGGGCTTCCGGATGATGGAGTGTACATGGCGGCAATCTTATTCGAACATATATTCGAATACAAGGAGGTCTGGCCAGCCACTCCGGCACAGGCAGGTGTGAGACGATCTGGTCATGACGTCCCGTAATGCGGCCAGAACGTCCCGGAAATCCGGCGGGCAGCCCGCCACGGGGCGCCTCCACGGCATCGACGCGGCCCGTGGCCTCGCGCTGCTGGGGATGATGGCCACCCATCTGCTTCCCACCTTCGAATCCACCGCCGACCTCACCCCCACGTGGATCGGTCTCACGTTTTCGGGCAGGGCGGCGGCGCTGTTCGCCGTCCTGGCCGGGGTGGGCCTGGCCTTGTCCACGGGAAAGCACAAGCCGGTGCAGGGCCCGGAGCTCTCCGCCGCCCGCCGCGGCATCGCGCTCCGCGCCCTGATGATTGCCGCCGTCGGACTTACCCTGGGCGGGCTGGAAGTCAACCTTGCCATCATCCTGGTCCATTACGCGGTGCTGTTCCTGTGCGTCCTGCCCTTCCTCGGGATGGGCCTGAAGCGGCTCTGCGCCTGGGCCGGCGGCTGGATCCTGGGCTCCCCCGTCATGGCGTATCTCCTGCGCCCGTGGCTCCTGGCGGCCGAGCCTCCACTCAAACTGGGTCACAACCCGTCCTGGGAGGACCTCGCCACCCCGTCACGGCTGCTGGCTGACCTGTTCTTCACCGGCTATTACCCCGTGTTCCAGTGGCTCTCGTACCTGCTGGTGGGGCTCATCGTGGGCCGGCTGGTGCTGGGCAGAGCGATGGTCCCGGTAGTCCTGCTGGTGGCCGGTTCGTTGGTTGCCGTCCTGGCCAAGACCGTGGGGGTCACCGCCATGGAAAGCTGGGGCGGCCGCGCTGCCCTGGAGGATGTGCTGAATTCCCCCGGGTATCCGCTGGACAGCGTGCTGCAGGTGAACCTGACGGGTATTCCACAGGAGGGTTCCTGGTGGTGGCTGGCGTCTGCCGCGCCGCACTCGGCAACCACCCTGGACCTGCTGCACACATCGGCCGTGGCCGTGGCCGTGATCGGGGCCTGCCTCCTGCTGGGCCGGCTGGCCGAATGGGTGGACCTGGACCTGCTGCTGCCGCTGCGCGGCGCGGGCGCGATGACCCTGAGCCTTTACACCGTCCACGTCTGGGTGGTATCCGGGTTCTACCTCAAGCCCCTGCCCGCCGGCTGGACCGAGGACGGGATGTACTTTGCCCAGGCCGCCACGGCCGTGATCGTGGGCATGGTGTTCGTGCTGCTCAAGTGGCGCGGCCCTCTCGAATGGCTGGGGCACGCGGCAAACCAGGTGGGCCGGGGCCAGGTCAGGGCTGTCCGGTAAGGGCCTGACGTTCCTGAACCCTAGGCGGGGGCGTTGCCCTGGAAAAGCCTGACGGCGTCGCGCATGGAGGCCCGGGCACGCTTGCGGTCCCCCGCGGCGTCATAGGCACAGCTCAGCCGGAACCAGGAACGCCAGTCGTCCGGAGCGGCCTCGGCCTCGGCCTTGTACTTCTCGAATTCCGCATCCGCTGCCGAGCGGACGATCCGGCCCGCGGGAGTGCGGGGCAGCTCGTCGACCGGAAGACCGCCCTCGGCCTCCAGGACCTTCGCCATCTGCTCGGTCCGGGCCCCGAACATCAGTTCCCGGATCAGGGCCCATGCACCAATGACGGGCAGGACCAGGTACGCAGCCCCGATTGCCTGGGCCGCCAGGTTGCTGTCCGTCAGGAGCAGGATGGAACGCTGGAAGGACACCACCAGGTAGAAGACCAGCAGCAGCGTTACCGCTCCCACCCAGATCTTGGTGCGGTTCTTCCGGAACCCTGCCAGCAGTCCGCCCATGGCCTAGAATCCCAGGTCCAGGTAGCCGTCCAGGCCCACCGTCAGCCCGGGGTGGGCAGCCACGTTGCGCACGCCAAGAAGCACGCCCGGCATGAAGGATGCGCGGTCAAAGGAGTCGTGGCGCAGGGTCAGCTGCTCGCCGGAACCGCCCAGCAGGACTTCCTGGTGCGCCACCAGTCCGCGGAGGCGGACGCTGTGGACCCGGATGCCGTCAATCTCGCAGCCACGCGCTCCTGCCAGCTCACTGGTGGTGGCGTCCGGGCTCGGCGGCACCTCTGCGGCCTTGCGTTCGGCCGCGATCAGCTGCGCGGTGCGGACTGCCGTGCCGGAGGGGGCATCCACCTTGTCCGGGTGGTGGAGCTCGATGATCTCCACGGATTCAAAATACTTGGATGCCTTGGCGGCAAAGGCCGAGGCGAGCACCGAACCAAGCGCAAAGTTCGGGGCGATCAGGACGCCCGTCTCCGGGTGGCCGGCCAGCAGGCTTTCCAGCCCGGCCAGGCGGTCGGCATTCCAGCCGGTAGTGCCCACAACGGCGTGGATGCCATGCTCGACGGCGAAGCGGACGTTCGCTTCGGTGCTTTCGGGAACTGTCAGGTCCACGACGTACTGGGCGCCGGCAGCGGTGATCTGGTCCAGCGAATCACCCCGACCCAGGGCCGCAACAAGTTTCATGTCGGGCGCGGCTTCAACGGCTTTTACGGCTTCGGCGCCCATGCGGCCATTGGCGCCAAGGACGGCCACCAGCTTGGGATCGGAAAGTTGTTGGGTCATGCCATTAACCCTACCGGCGGGGCCGGGAGGCAGGGGAACCGTGGACTGTGCGTTACCTCGCAGGAACAGGCCTGGCTATGGCTGGCAGTGGAACCGGAACAGCAGCGTCAGCTGCCCGCACCCACCCATTCCACGGTGCCGTCAGCGAAGAACTGTTCCTTCCAGATGGGCACCTGCTTCTTGATCCTGTCCACCAGCTCCGAACACACGGCAAAGGCCTGCCCGCGGTGGGCCGCGGACACGGCGCACACCAGCGCGGGATCACCGATGTCCAGCATGCCGATCCGGTGCGCTGCCCAGATCCGCACGGGCTGCGGGGACGGGCCAGAGGCGGCGCCGTCGCCATCGCCGCTGCCGCGGGCTGCCTGCTGTTCGGACGCCAGGCGGGCCACGACGTCGGCCATCACCTGGTGGGCGGTAGGATGCGCACTGTAGCTGAGCCGCTCAACTGCCTTGCCGCCGTCGTGATTGCGCACCACGCCGCTGAAGCTGACCACCGCACCGGCGGTGTCACTTTCCACCGCGGCGATGGCCTGGTCAACGGAGATGGGTTCCGCGCTCAGCACGGCGTTGACTACCTCGAATGCTGCCTCAGTGCCCATGTCCGCCTTCCAGCTGGTCGCAAAGGTGCCCGATGACCGGGTCAAGGACGGTCAGTCCGTCCATGACTCCCTTCGGTGATCCGGGCAGGTTGATGATGAACGTGGTGCCGGCCGCACCGGCATAACCGCGGCTGAGCGCCGCAAGCGGGGTTTTCGTGGCTCCGGCACGGCGGACCGCTTCCATGATGCCGGGAATTTCGCGGTCCAGCAGCGGGAGGGTGACGTCGGGAGTCCGGTCGTCCGGGCTGAGGCCCGTGCCGCCGCTGGTGATGACGACGGCGGTGCGCTGGGTCAGGAGGGCACGGATGGCTGCGCCTACCGGCTCGCCGTCAGGAACGACCATAACGGGAAACACGTCAAAGCCGTGTTCGGTGAGCCAGTCGGTGATGACGGGACCGGTTTCGTCGTCGTAGATCCCGGCCGCGGCACGGGTGGAGGCAATGACGACGCCTGCCTTCCTGCCCTGCACGTCGCCGTGGCGGTGGGGTTCGGGGGCGTTCAGGGTGCCGGGGCTGCTCACAGTGTCCAGTCCCCGCTCTTGCCACCGCTTTTGGCCAGCACCTTGATGTCGGTGAGGACGGCGTGCTTGTCCACCGCCTTGACCATGTCATAAACGCTGAGCGCCGCCACGGAGGCAGCCGTAAGTGCTTCCATCTCCACGCCGGTAACGCCGCGAGTCTTCACGGTGGCAAGGATGGAGACGGAGTCCGGTGCCAGCTCGAAGTCCACGGTGACCTTCGACAGGGGAAGCGGATGGCACAGCGGAATCAGTTCGGGGGTCTTTTTGGCGGCCATGATCCCGGCCACGCGTGCCACGGCCAGGGCGTCACCTTTGGGCAGGCCGCCCGAGCCGAGCAGGCCCATCACCTCTGCTGTGGTGCGGACTGTAGCGGTGGCGGTGGCCTCACGGGTGGTTTCGGCTTTGGCGGAGACGTCCACCATCTGGGCGCTGCCGTCCTGGCGCAGGTGCGTCAGCGCGGCCGGGGTTTGTTCTGCATTCACAGCATCCATACTTCCACCTCCGCCCCTGCCGCGAGCGCGGCCACTCCTTCCGGAACATGGACCAGCACGTTGGAGCCGGCAAGCGCGTGCATCAGGTGTGAGCTTTCGCCGCCCTGAAGTTCCACGGTTCCGTCCGCTTTGAGGGTTCCGCGGCGGACCTGGTGCTTGTGCCCGGGCGAGGTGAGCGGCTGGCTGAGCCTGGCGCGGACCGGCAGGCGGGGCGCCGGGGCACCCAGCAGGCGGGCGAGGACGGGGCGGAGGAACATTTCAAATGAGACGAGGCAGCTGACCGGGTTGCCGGGGAACCCGAGGAAGGGCCGGCCTTCAAAGGTGCCGATCCCCTGCGGCCCGCCCGGCTGCATGGCTACATGCAGGAACTCGACCGGCTGGTCCGCCATGGCCTGCCGGACCACTTCGTACGCGCCCTGGCTGACCCCGCCGGTGGTCACGATCAGGTCCACTCCTGCGCCCTCTTCCCGCAGCAGCGTCCTGAGCCCGTCCGGGTTGTCCGTGGCGATACCTGCACGGCGGACGTGCAGTCCTGCCTGTTTCATGGCGGCTTCCAGGAGTGTCCCGTTGGAGTCGAAGATCTTTCCGGGCTGGAGCTCACGGCCCGGCTCCACCACTTCGTCGCCGGTGGTGACCAGCAGGACCGTCACGGCCTGGCACACGGTCACATCCGGGATGCCCAGCGCGGCCAGGAGTCCCAGCTGGGCCGGGCCAAGGAAGGTGCCCGCCGCCAGGGCCGCCCCGCCGGCCTGCACATCGCTGCCTGCGGCACGGATGAACGTGCCCGGGGCTGCCGGCGGCAGCCATACGGTGGCGTGTTCCTTTGCCTGGGCGCCGGCTGGCAGGAAGCGGTCCGGAACGGCACGCTCGATAGGGACGACGGCGTCCGCCCCCGCGGGGAGCATCGCTCCGGTCATGATGGGGGCAGCCATGCCGGGTTGCAGTGCTGCAGGGCTTGCACCCGCTGGAACGGGAGGCATGATCCCCAGCTGTGCACCGCCGTCGGGCACGTCCACGGAACGGATGGCATACCCGTCCATTTGGGAGTTGGCGAAGGGCGGCAGGCTGATGGGGGCACGCACGTCCGCCACCAGACCGCGGCCGAGGGCATCTGCCAGGGGCAACGTTTCCGTCCTGTGCACCGAGTGCAATGGCTCCAGCAACGCAGTGACGGCTGCTGCATGGTCTGCCACGGACCTCGCCTGGTGCTCTGCGTGATGCCGCTGGTGCTCCGTCCGGTGCTCCGCCTCTGCGGGCGTTCCATGCGGTTGCGGGCTGGCCATGGTTCCGCCTTCAGGTCGAGCGTTCAGGGTGTCACGTCCACTCTAATCGTGTGGAGCCCGGTGGCTCCGTCCGGGACAACCGGCCGGCTCCGCTCGTCCTGGATGCGTCCCGCGAGGTCCGTGGCACGGACCTGGACTTCATACTGGCCCTCCGTCAGCTCCACTCCCAGTTTCCATTGGTACCAGGTGTCCACCGAGATACCCTGGGCCAGGTCTGCCTGGCGCCAGGGTCCGCGGTTCAGCCGCAGTTCCACTTTCCCGATACCTGTGTGCTGTGCCCACGCCACACCACCGAACAGTACCGTTCCGGCCTTCACCTGCCTTCCGGGGCGGGGCACGTCGATCCGCGAGGAGGTCTTGATGGGCCCACGCTCGGACCAGCCCCGCGGCGTCCAGTAGGCAACGTCGTCCGCGAACCGGGTGACGTTCAGCTCCGTGACCCACTTGGTGGCCGAGACGTACCCGTACAGCCCAGGCACCACCAGCCGCACCGGGAAGCCGTGCTCCAGGGGCAGCGGCTCGCCGTTCATGGCGACGGCGAGCAGTGCGTCCCTGCCGTCGCTGAGCACGTCAAGCGGCGTGCCGGCAGTCCAGCCGTCGGCACTTTTTGACAGCACCATGTCCGCACCGGCCCGGGGCCCGGCCAGTGCCAGCAGTTCGCGGACGGGCCAGCCGAGCCAGCTGGCGTTGCCGATGAGGTCTCCGCCCACGTTGTTGGACACGCAGGCGATGGTGATGTGGCGTTCGGTCAGGGGTTTGGCCAGGAGGTCGGCGAAGGTCAGTTCCACTTCCCGGTCCACCAGTCCTGTCACTTTGAGGACCCACGTGGCAGGATCCACCGCAGGTACCGTCAGTGCGGTGTCGATGCGGTAGAAGTCCTTGTTGGGGGTGACGAGCGGCTGCATGCCGTCCACTCCGGCCTCGGCGTCGCCGGGTATGGCTGGTGCCGGTGATGCGGGAACAGGCAGGGTCACACGGCTCCTGGCCTCGCTGGCAACGGCTGCAGCACCACGCCAGAGTCCCGCCAGCAGGCCTCCTGCCGCCGTAAACACCGCTCCTCCGGCCAGTACCTGGAGGAAACGGCGGCGTGCCGGTGGGGCACCGGGGGCAGGCTCCAGCGGTTGGGTCCCCCATTCCTGGAGCCTGCGCATGAGGAACCTGAGCAGAAGTACGGCGACGACGGCGGTGAGCACGGCCAGCACTGCCGCGTTGGCACTGGCCTGGGCCCGGGTCAAAACGGCGGCCAGGCCCACCATGCCAAAGAGGCCGATCAGCGTGGTGCCGGCGAAGCGCTTGCGGTATTCCAGGGCTCCTGCCAGGGCGGCCGCCAAGGCCATCACCAGGCCCATGCCCACGAGGAGGGCCGCCTTGTCCGCGGTGCCGAACACGGCTACCGCCCAGTCCTTGACGCCCGGGGGAACGGCGTCGATAACCGCTCCGCCGACAGCGGTCATGGGTGACAGCGATGGACTGAAGAATCCGGCCAGCAGTTCCCCCAGTACGGCGGCGCTCCCCACTGCGACGATGCCGGCGGCTGCTGCCGCCCGCGCAGCCTGCCGCGGCCCGCCGTCGTGCCTTGCCTGCCCTGGCTCGGAGCTGCTCACACCTCCAGCTTAGATTCGCGGACTGCGCATGGCGCCGTTCCCGGGCTTTCTGTTTCCGGCGTTCGCCACCCCGGGTGTGATGCGCGCCCCAAGGTGGCGTAGCCTGAATTCATGAGTGTCCAGCTAGGCATGCCGCAGCCACGGGAGGAAGCAGACGCACCCCTGCCCTCAGTCCCAGCCGCCCGCCCCGGGGATGCGCCGGCCGGGCTCGCGGACCGTTACGGCCGGCTGGCGACGGACATGAGGCTGTCCCTGACGGACAAATGCAACCTGCGCTGCACCTACTGCATGCCGGCGGAGGGCCTGGAGTGGCTTTCGAAGCAGGCCGTGATGACCGCCGGGGAGATCGTCCGCATCGTCGGCATTGGGGTTGGGCAGCTGGGAGTCCGCGAGCTGCGGCTGACCGGCGGCGAACCGCTGGTGCGGCACGACCTCGTGGACATCATTGCCGCCCTGCGCAGCAACCACCCGGACCTGCCGATCTCCATGACCACCAACGGCGTTGGCCTGGCGAAGAAGGCGGCCGCCCTGAAGGGCGCCGGACTGACCCGGATCAACGTGTCCCTTGACTCGCTGCACGAGGAAACCTTCACCCAGCTGACCCGCAGGCCGTTCCTGGACCAGGTGCTGGCCGGCGTGGATGCCGCGTGGGCTGCGGGCCTCGGGCCGGTCAAGCTGAACGCGGTGCTGATGCGTGGAATCAACGACGCCGAGGCACCGTCCCTGCTGGATTGGGCCCTGGGCCGCGGCTACGAGCTTCGCTTCATCGAGCAGATGCCGCTGGACGCCGACCACGGCTGGACACGGCGGAACATGATTACGGCTGCCGAAATCCGGCAGCTGCTCTCCGCTGACTTTTTCCTCAGCCCCGACTCCCGCGCCCGTGACGGTGCGCCTGCAGAACGTTTTGAAGTACGACGCCGGACACCAGGGTCCGATCATGGGTCCGGTCCGGTGCTGGGAACCGTGGGAATCATTGCGTCCGTGACGGAACCCTTCTGCTCCGACTGCCGCCGCACCCGGATCACCGCAGAGGGCAAGATCATGAGCTGCCTGTTTTCCCGCGAGGAGTTCGATCTGCTGGGCCTCCTGCGCACAGGGGCAAGCGATGAAGCCCTTGCCCAGCGGTGGCAGGACGCAATGTGGCTTAAGCCGAAGGCCCACGGAATGGACCACGTGGGACTTGATGCTCCGGACTTCGTCCAGCCGGACCGCAGCATGAGCGCCATCGGGGGCTGAATCTCTTGAACGTACGTTACTTCGCTGCCGCACGCGCTGCTGCGGGCCTCGAGGAGGAGACCTTTGACCTGGCACCGGGCGCCACGGTTGCGGACCTCCTCGACGCCGTCCGGTCCGTGCAGCGCCCGGAGCCCCCTGCCGGGACTCCGCCGCTGCCCCGCCTCCTGTCCCGGAGCAGTTTCCTGCTCAATGAAGTGGCGGTGCGTGACCACTCAGCTGTGTTAAAAGCGGGCGACGTGGTGGACGTCCTGCCTCCTTTCGCCGGGGGCTAGGGAGCGCTTTTTCCGGCCGGTCCATTTGCCCAGCCCTGATTGTCAGACCCTCCCCCGATGATTGGTACATGGGCAGGGAAGCGGTGGCGAAGGCGTTTGCGGACATCCGCGCCGCCCTTGCTGTGCTCAACGCTGAGGTGGACGGGCGTGGTGCGGAGCCGTTCTCGGCTGCTGATCCGCTGGCCGGGCTGGCCGACGGGAACCTGGACATCCTGGCCGGCGCCAAGGAAGCAGAAGCCGGGCTCGCAGGCCTGAAGGCCCGCGCGGCCATGAAATACGCCAACACCGCCCACGCCCTGGCACCGGAGATGCCGGCCCGCGCGCAGGAGATGGCCATCGCCGCGGAAATCGGGGCCGTGCTGGCCATCGGGCCACGGGCCGCAAGCACGTTCCTGGCCACGTCCCACGCCCTGGACACAACCTTGCCCCTGACCCTCTCGGCCCTGCAATCCGGAACCATCTCCTGGCAGCACGCCCTGGCCCTCGCGGACGAGGCCGCCACCCTCGACCCCACCGGCGCCGCCGCCCTTGAGGGCCATTTCCTGGACCCCGACACACCCAGGCCCTCCACCGCCGCCCCGGCCGGGGACATCCCCGCGCACCGCCTCCGGCACAAAGCACGCACCTGGCGCGAACGCCACCACCCCGAATCAATCGAGAAGCGCCACACCAAAGGCCGTGACAGACCGGCGGGTGGAATACCGGCCGGACCAGGACGGCATGGCCTGGCTGTCGGCCTGCCTCCCCGCCCATCAGGCAATGGCGGGCTGGAACCGGCTCACCGCCCTCGCCCGGGCCGCACAAGGACCCAACGAGCTCCGCACCCTCACCCAGATCCGGGCCGACGAATTCGCCTCAGCGATCCTCACCCGCGGCACCAATCCCGCCCACTCGTCGACGATCCGGGCGCAGATCCTCGTCACCGTGCCCGTATTGGCCTTCATGGGAGTGACCGACGAGCCAGCCATGCTCGACGGCTTCGGGCCCATCCCGCCGTCCATGGCACAGGACCTGGTTGCGAATGGTGCTGATTCGTTCCACCGCGTCCTTGTCGACCCGCGGGACGGGGCACCGCTGGAGATCGGCCGGACCAGCTACCGGGTCACCAAAGCCATGCGGAACTGGCTGCGGATGCGGGACGGCAAATGCCCCTTCCCCGGCTGCAACAACAACTCCCTGGATAACGAGGCAGACCACCTCCTCGCCTGGCAGCACGGCGGAACCACCGGCATCAGCAACCTCGGACAACCCTGCCCGAAACACCACAAACTTCGGCACAGCAGCGGGTGGGCACCAACACCGGCCACCAAAAACGAACCACCCGGCTGGACCTCACCCACCGGGCGCCACTACAAAAGCGAACACCAGGACTGGGAACCACCCCACTGGCCGGATCAGCTGGCGTCGGGGGTCAGTGACCGTGTGGGGCAAGCCGACAGCGGCCAGGCAGGCCGTTCCTTTTACCCGCCCAGTGCCGCTCTGGACGCCGCTCCAGATACTGCTGGGTACGATCCGCCCCTCGTTGACCTGCCGGAATTCGAGATTCCGGAAGACCCGGGAGTAGCGGAGTGCGACCTGCCGCGGGATCATTTTGGCGAGTTCTATTTGATGCTGGCGTTATCGGGACATGTCGTGGCCGGGGAAAGAACATAGAAATCCATGCAACAGCGGGTCTGAGTTCCGGAAATACGTCCCGGCAGCCGGTCATCACATCTGTTGTGCGCCCGGATCCCGCCGGTACCGGGAGGTCATGAAGGGTTTGTATGGGGCCGTTGCTCCGTCAGCTGCGCTTCGGTTGCGGAGATCCGCGCCAGCAGAACCATCCCGGCGGATTTCGGCGATGTCAAAGAGGACTCCGTCTGTGATGCGCAGGGTATGGCGGATGGAACCCGCTCCGGCGTGGCGCTCCACCTGGAGGTCCCCGTCATGCCAGGTGCAGCGCGCAGGGGCATCCGGGGCGGGGCTCACGCTGTCGACGTAGTACCAGAGGACATCCCGACGGACGGGATCGACCGTGAAGATGCCGTGGCCCTCGAAGTGGCTTCCATCCGTTTCTGTGTGACGGTAGCTCTGCACCACGGCCGAGCCTCCGGCAACCAGGGTGAACGTCATTTCGGCCTCCACGGTCCGTTCCGCTCCCCAGGGGCCGGACTCGAGCCGTGTGGTCCCCTGCCACCGGCCCAGCAGGTTCGCCAGGGCCGGGTGTCCATGATCGGTACGGGGCCGGTCCATGATTCGTCCTCCCCTAACCCGGGCATTGACCTGCCCTCACGGGTTCATCCTAAGCCTGGGGCCCGGAAGTCAGAAGCCGAAAGTTTCAGTCTCCTCGAACGGTCCCACCACGGTCACGGTCCGGGGTGCCGCAGCCAGTTCGGCCGCAAGTTCCTGGACCTGGTCGGCGGTGACAGCCTTGATCAGGCGCAGCGTTTCGTCAATGTCCTGGTATTCGCCGGAGACGAGTTCGGCGCGGCCCAGCCGCGACATCCGGGAACCTGTGTCCTCCAGCGCCAGCACGATTCCGCCACCCAGCTGGCCCACGGCCTTGCGGAGCTCGTCCTCGGAGATCCCGTGCTCAGCCAGTTTGTCCAGCTCAACAGCCAGCAACTCCAGGACCTGGCGCACCTTCGACGGGGTGCACCCGGCGTACATGCCGAAATAGCCGGCATCCGCGTAGGAGGACGCGAAGGAGTACGTGGAGTACACGAGCCCGCGCTTCTCCCGGATCTCCTGGAACAGGCGTGAGGACATGCCCCCGCCCAGCACGGCATTCAGGACGCTCATGACGTAGCGCCTCTCGTCCGTGGCCACGATGGTGGGGCAGCCCATGATGATGTTGGCCTGCTCCACGGCGCGCTTGACCACGTGCAGGCCTGCCGTCCCCGTGATGAGGGCGCGGTCGGTGGACCGGCGTTCCACCGGTGCGGCGTCGGACTTCAGCGACCAGCCGGCCGATTCGAGGGCATCCACCACGAGGTTGCAGACGACGTCGTGGTCCAGTCCCCCGGCTGCGGTAATGACCAGCTCATCCGGCCGGTAGTACCGCTGGTAGTGTTCCCACACCGAGTCGCGGGCCACGGCCTTGATGGCGTCGGGGGTACCGCCGATGGGGCGGCCCAGGGGGTGGCTGCCGAGCACGGCCGCCACAAAGTGCTCATGGGCGACGTCGGTGGGGTCATCGCTGTCCATCGCGATTTCCTCCAGGATGACGTCGCGCTCCTGCTCCATCTCAGCGGGGTCCAGGACAGCTCCGGTGATCATGTCCGCGATGACGTCAATGGCCATGGGCAGGTCAGAATCCAGGACGCGCGCGAAGTAGCACGTGCTTTCCTTGGCCGTAGCGGCGTTTGACTCGCCGCCCACCTCGTCGAAGGCCGAAGCGATTTCCAGGGCGGTACGGCGCCTGGTGCCCTTGAACAGGAGGTGTTCCAGGAAGTGAGTGGAGCCGTGCTGTCCCGGAGCCTCATCCCGTGAACCGACGCCCACCCAGAAACCAATGGTGGCCGACCGCTGCCCGGGCATCGCCTCGGTGAGTACCCGCACTCCCCCGGGCAGGACCGAGCGCCGGACTTCGGAGCCGCCGTCGGAACCATGGACCAGGGTATCGCCGGGGTGGTTCTGCTCGAGCGGCAGGGGTACAACAGTCATTGAGGCCTTTCAAAAGGGGCAGCCGGGATCTGGCTGCCATCGTAACAGCGGCGGGGCCGGTGGATCATCCACCGGCCCCGCCGCTTCATGCTTCAACCTGCAGGCCGTGCCCGCAAGGCGGAATGCTAGACGTCAGCGCCTTCAGCAGGTTCCGTGGCGTGGGCGCGCTCGGTCTCATCCGCGGCGCCTTCTTCCTCGGCAACTACGGGGGCGAGCGAGAGCTTTCCACGGTCGTCGATCTTGGTGATTTCCACCTGGACCTTCTGGCCGACAGAGACGACGTCGTCGACGTTGTCCACGCGCTTGCCGTTGGCCAGCTTGCGCAGCTCGGAGATGTGCAGGAGGCCGTCCTTGCCCGGGGTCAGCGAAACGAAGGCACCGAAGGTGGTGGTCTTGACGACCGTACCCAGGTAGCGCTCGCCGATTTCCGGGACCTGCGGGTTGGCGATGGCGTTGATGGCGGAGCGTGCTGCCTCGGCAGACGGACCGTTGGTGGCGCCAATGTAGACCGTGCCGTCGTCCTCGATGGAGATGTCAGCGCCGGTGTCTTCCTGGATCTGGTTGATCATCTTGCCCTTGGGGCCGATGACCTCGCCGATCTTGTCCACGGGGATCTTCACGGCGATGACGCGCGGCGCGAACTCGGAGAGCTCGTCCGGGGTGTCGATGGCGGAGTCGATGACCTCGAGGATGTGCAGGCGGGCTTCGCGTGCCTGCTTCAGGGCTGCTGCCAGCACTGAAGCGGGGATGCCGTCGAGCTTGGTGTCCAGCTGGATGGCCGTGACGAACTCGGACGTGCCGGCAACCTTGAAGTCCATGTCACCGAAGGCGTCTTCGGCGCCGAGGATATCGGTCAGGGCCGCGTAGCGGGTCTGACCGTCGACCTGGTCGGACACCAGGCCCATGGCGATACCGGCGACGGCGGCCTTCAGGGGCACACCGGCGTTCAGCATGGACAGGGTGGAGGCGCAGACGGAACCCATGGACGTCGAACCGTTGGAGCTGAGAGCCTCAGACACCTGGCGGATGGCGTAAGGGAATTCCTCGCGGGACGGCAGGACCGGCACGAGCGCGCGCTCTGCCAGGGCACCGTGGCCGATTTCGCGGCGCTTCGGCGAACCGACGCGGCCGGTCTCGCCGGTGGAGTACGGCGGGAAGTTGTAGTTGTGCATGTAACGCTTGGTCTTGACCGGTGACAGCGAGTCGATCTGCTGTTCCATCTTCAGCATGTTCAGCGTGGTGACACCCATGATCTGGGTCTCGCCGCGCTCGAAGATGGCCGAGCCGTGGACGCGAGGCAGGACCTCAACCTCGGCGGTGAGCTGGCGGATGTCCGTCAGGCCACGGCCGTCGATGCGGATCTGGTCCTTGAGGATGCGCTGGCGCACAACGTGCTTGGTGACCGAGCGGAACGCTGCGGACAGCTCCTTCTCGCGGCCTTCGAACTGGCCGGCCAGGGAAGAGATGACCTCGTCCTTCAGGGCGTCGGAAGCGTTGTCGCGCTCCTGCTTGTCAGCGATCTGGAAGACGGCGGTGAGCTTCTCAGCGGCAGCGGCCTCAACGGCGGCGTAGACGTCATCCTCGTAGTCCAGGAAGACCGGGAACTCGACGGTCGGCTTGGCTGCGCGGGCGGCGAGGTCGGCCTGGGCGTCGCACAGTGCCTTGATGAACGGCTTGGCAGCCTCGAGGCCCTCGGAGACAACCTCTTCGGTGGGAGCGGTGGCGCCCTGTTCCTTGATGAGGTTCCAGGAGTTGTCGGTAGCTTCGGCTTCCACCATCATGATGGCGACGTCGTCACCGGCGATACGGCCGGCAACAACCATGTTGAACACGGAGTTTTCCAGCTGGGAGTGCTTGGGGAAAGCAACCCACTGTGAACCGTTTTCGTCGGCAACGAGGGCAACGCGCACGCCGCCGATGGGGCCGGAGAACGGCAGGCCGGAAAGCTGGGTGGACATGGAGGAGGCGTTGATGGCCACCACGTCGTAGAGCTCGTCCGGGTTGATGGCCAGGACGGTCACCACGATCTGGACCTCGTTGCGCAGGCCCTTGATGAAGGCGGGGCGCAGCGGGCGGTCCATCAGGCGGCAGGCCAGGATGGCTTCGGTGGACGGGCGTCCCTCGCGGCGGAAGAACGAGCCCGGGATGCGGCCGGCAGCGTACATGCGCTCTTCGACGTCGACCGTCAGCGGGAAGAAGTCGAAGCCTTCACGCGGGTGCTTGCCGGCGGTGGTGGCGGACAGCAGTGCGGTGTCGTCGTCGATGTACACCATTGCTGCGCCGGCTGCCTGCTTGGCAAGGCGGCCGGTTTCAAAGCGGATAACCCGCTTGCCGAATCGGCCGTTGTCAATGACTGCTTCTGAGAACTGGATTTCGGGACCCTCCAAGAGAGTCACCTCCGTTTCTGTTTTTACGGAAGTCCAGCCGCATCAACCCAGCCAGCATCTGTCTACTGGCCCTGCACCCGGTCATCGATCGAGACCCACGGGCCGGGGCTGCCTTCAAGGGAGCCGTTCCCGGGGATCACTACCGAGGACCGCGAATGCGTGATGCGGTTGATCCTCCTGTTTAGTTATTCAGGTGAAGAAGGCGGCCCGTTCCACGGGGAAAGGGCCGCCCCAAAGTGTGACTAGCGGCGCAGGCCGAGGCGCTCGATGAGCGAACGGTAGCGGGCGATGTCAGTCTTCTTGAGGTAGCTCAGCATGCGCTTGCGACGACCAACCATGGCCAGCAGACCGCGCTGGGTGTGGTAATCGTGCTTGTGCTCCTTCATGTGCTCAGTCAGATCCTTGATCCGCTGGGTCAGGACAGCAACCTGGACCTCGGGTGAACCGGTGTCACCTTCGCCGGTTGCGTATTCCTTGATGATGGACTGCTTTACAGCGGCGTCAAGTGCCACAATATCTCCTTGGGATGTGCCGTGAGGGCCCAGGTCAGAACTTCACTGCCGGGTCTGCTGCCGCGGCTGGCAACCGGAAACCGGTCAGCGCCGTACGCAACAGGAGCCAGCCGCCACGGACTGCAGCCGGATCCATCGTTTAGTTTACCGGCCCCTGCCTAATCTTGTCGAAAGGGGCCCGCGTCATGCGTGGAGGCGGTTCCGCATTGCCTCCATGCCCTGCAGGACCTCCCGGAAACTGGTGCTCAGCGGAGAGAGGCCCACCCGGATGCCGTGCGGCGCACGGAAGTCAGGAATAACGTCCCCGTCCCAGAGCGCCTCCACCGTTGCCTTCGTAAACTCCGCGTGGTCCACCGTGATGTGGCTCCCACGCCGGGCGGGGTCGCGGGGCGTCGCCAGCTCCGCCCCGAGGGGAGCCAGCAGGGCGTCAAAAACCTCGACGGCGAAGGCTGTCAGCTTCTCCGATTTCTCCCGGATGGCAGCCATGGACGCTTCCTCGACCAGGTCAAGGGTGCCCTTCATGGCGATCATGCCGAAGATGGCGGGCGTCCCGCTGAGGAAGCCGCAGATCCCGGCGGCCGGCTCGTATCCTGCAGCCATCTCAAAGGCGTCCTTGCGGCCCATCCACCCCCAGATCGGCTGGTTGAGCGACGGCAGGTGCCGGTGGTTCACGTAGGCAAAAGCGGGCGACCCCGGTCCCCCGTTGAGGTATTTGTAGGTGCAGCCGGCGGCGAAGTCCACGCCCGCATCATCCAGCCCGATCTCCACCGACCCCGCGGAATGGCACAGGTCCCACACCACCAGTGCGCCGGCGTCGTGCACTGCCGCCGTGATGGCGGGAAGGTCGGCCAGGTGGCCGGAACGGTAGGCGATCTGGCTGAGGAGGACGACGGCGGTACGCGGTCCGGTTGCCTCGCGCACCTGTTCAACGGTTACCCCGGCGGCCGGATCAGCCTGGATCCAGCGGAGGGTCAGCCCCTCTTCCAGCGCTATGCCTTCCACCAGGTAGCGGTCCGTGGGAAAGTTTTCGGTGTCCAGGACCAGCTCGTTGCGGTCGGGGCTGGCCACCGCGGCGAGGGCGGCACGGATCAGTTTGTACAGCACCACGGTGGTGGAGTCCGCAATGATGGTCTGGCCGGGAGCCGCTCCCAGCACTGCCCGGCCCAGCTGGTCACCGATGGCCTGGGGCATCGCGAGCCAGTGTTCATCCCAGCCGCGGATGAGGCGGCCTCCCCAGTCGTCGCGGATGAAGGCGGCGACGTCGTCGGCGGTCCGCTTGAGGGGCCGGCCCAGGGAGTTGCCGTCCAGGTAGGACACGGGGGCGTCCGAGCCGATGAAGTGGTGGCGGTAGTGGGCCAGCGGATCATGGCTGTCCAGCTCTTCCGCGCGCTGCTGCAAAGTCATGGCTGCCTTCCGTGGACGGGCTGGTGGTTGGTGCCCGGGCGGAACGTCCCCTGGTGCGTGCTCATTGGCCGATTTCCGTCCGGACTGCGAACAGTTCAGGGAAGAACGTCAGTTCCAGGGCTTTCTGCAGGAACGCCGCGCCGCTCGAGCCGCCAGTGCCCGCCTTCATGCCGATGGTCCGCTGGACCGTCCGGAGGTGCCGGAACCGCCACAGCTGGAAATTGTCCTCAAGGTCCACCAGCTCCTCGCAGGCCTCGTACGCGCCCCAGTTGGCTGCGGCGTTCTCGTAGATGTGCTTGAACAGTGGCACCAGTTCCGGTGTGTACTCGTGGGCCCTGGTCACGTCCCGCTGGAGGACCGACGCCGGAACGTCGAAGCCCTGCCGCGCGAGGTAGCCCAGGAATTCGTCGTAGATGCTGGGGGCTGCCAGCAGTTCCTCCAGCATGGCGTGCGCTTCCGGGTCCGACTCGAACACCGGGAGCATCTTGCGGTTCTTGTTGCCCAGCACGAACTCCACGGCCCGGTACTGGCTCGACTGGAAGCCCGAGGAGTTGCCCAGGAAGCCGCGGAACTGGGAATACTCGGTGGGGGTCAGCGTGGCAAGGACCGACCACTGCTCGGTCAGGGTCTTCTGGATGTGTTTAACCCGGGCAATGCCCTTCAGCGCCGATCCGAGGTCATCGGCCCGGAGCCACGCCGCCGCGCTGCGCAGTTCATGCAGGACCAGCTTGAGCCACAGCTCGGTGGTCTGGTGCTGGATGATGAAGAGCATTTCATCGTGGTGCTCGGGCTCACTGACCGGCTGCTGCGCACTGAGGAGGGTTGGCAGCTGGAGGTAGGAGGCGTAGCTCATCCGTGAGCTGAAGTCGCGGACGATGCCTTTGTCCAGCTTCCGGGTGTTCTTTTCGACGGACACGGTGCTGCCTTTCCCTGGTGGGCGCCCCTAGCGCCGGGCCAGCAGCTCGTGTGCCTGGACGACGTCCAGGCGCATCTGCTCCACGAGTGCTTCCGGCCCACGGTAGGCCACCATGCCCCGGAGGCGGGCAACGAATTCCACAACTACTGTCTGGCCGTACAGATCGAAGTCGTCCACGTCCTCTTTTGGCCGGTCGATCACGTGGGCTTCCACCTGGCGGCTGACGCCGTCGAATGTGGGGTTTGAGCCCACGGAGATAGCCGCGGGCCACCGGGTCCCCACCTGGTCCACCAGCCAGCCGGCGTAAATGCCGTCGGCAGGAACCAGTCCGCTGGCGTTGCTGGCCAGGTTTGCGGTGGGGAATCCGAGCGCACGGCCGCGTGCGGCGCCGTGGACAACTTCGCCGCGCATCCGGTGCGGGCGTCCCAGGACAGCGGACGCCGTTGCAACGTCACCTTCCTGCAGGGCTTCCCGCACCCAGGTGGAGGAACAGCGGCGGTCCGTGCCGTCGTCGTCATGCAGGGGGTAGCCCTCGGAGCCGAACTCACTGATCACCTGCACCTCGAACCCGAACTTCCGGCCGAGCTCCTTCATGGTGTCCAGGTCCCCTGAGTTGCCGCGGCCGAAGCGTACGTCGTGGCCGATCACAACATGGCCGGCATGCAGGCAGTCCACAAGGTACTGCTCCACGAATTCCTCGGGGGTGAGGCTGGCCAGGTCCAGCGAATACTTCATGACCAGGATGGCGTCCAGGCCCAACTCCCCCAGCGCCTCCAGCTTGTCCTGCAAGCCCATGATCAGCTCGGGCGCGGACTCGGGACGGTGGACCTGGGCCGGGTGCGGGTCGAAGGTGACCACAACGGCTTTGGACCTTGTGATCCGCGCCGTGCGGATAAGTTCGGACAGCACCTGCTGGTGCCCCCGGTGAACGCCGTCGAAGTTCCCGATCGTGACCACAGATGGGCCGAAGTCCGCCGGGACCTCGGACGGATCGTTCCAGATGTAGACCATCACCCTCGCCTTAACAGCTTGCAAGTATCAATGTTCGGGCCTGGTACCGGCCGCGGAACTCTCTAAGATTACCCGCATTCGGGGGCCCGCCCGGACGCCGGGAACGCCGCGGGCCGGGCTGTTACTTTTCCGCCGCCGCTGCCGGCCCCTCGCCCGGAGCCGGTGCGGCAAACAGGCGGATCAGCCCGTCCACTTCCTGTGCAGCAGTTGCAGGATGCCGGAAATGCTGGTGGGGCCGGATGGTGTAGTGGGTCCTGCGTCCCACCCTTGCCCGCTGGAGGTATCCCGCACTTTCAAGGTCCTTGAGGATCTGGAGGGCGGCCCGGGTGGTGATGCCCACCCGCTCGGCGATGTCTGCCACCAGGATGTCCGGGTCCCTCGCCACGGAGAGCAGGACATGGCCGTGGTTGGTGAGAAACGTCCAGGCGGGCCGGGCGGGCCCGCCTGGGCGTGGAGCTTCCTGGCCGCTGTCGGCAGAACTTTCAGCTGTCATGGATGCTCCGTTGTATTTGGCGTCATTGATGGTCGGTCCTGCTTGGCACCCGGCGGCGCCACAACGGTTCCAGGGCGGCCACGTCCTCGGGAGATGCGGTTCCGAACGGTGCACTCTCCGGCGCGGGAAGCGGCCGGCGCCCTTGGCCCCGGGTTGCCCACAGGCTTGCTGCCACCGATACGAGGAGGATCATGGCAATGACCGCCAGGGAAACGGGCGTGGGGATGTAGTAGATGTCGATCTTCAGGAACATCTTAATGCCCACCCAGATCAGGACGAGCGCCAGGCCGGTCTTGAGGTAGATGAACCGGTGGATAAGGTCCGCCAGGAGGAAGTACATGGCCCGGAGGCCCAGGATGGCGAACGCGTTTGCGGTGAACACCAGGAACACGTCATCGGTGACGGCGAAGATCGCGGGGATGGAGTCAACGGCGAAGATGATGTCCGTGACCTCGACGAGGACCAGGACCGCCAGCAGCGGGGTGGCCAGGAGGACGCCCTGCCGCCGGATGAGGAACCGCTGCCCGTGGAAATCATTGGTCATGGGTACGTGCCGGCGGAACAGCTTCAACGCCCGGGACTTCTCCGGATCCAGGTGGTCGTCCCGGTGCCGGATCATCCGGTAGCCGGTAATAAGCAGGAACGCCGCGAAAATGTAGAGCACCCACCCCGCGCTGGCGATGATGGCGGCGCCTGCGGCGATGAAGATGCCCCGGAACACCAGGGCGCCCAGGACACCGAAGAAGAGGACGCGGTGCTGGTACTCCCGGGGCACCGCGAAGTAGGTGAAGATGATGGCCCAGATAAAGACGTTGTCCACGGCGAGGGACTTCTCGATCAGGTAGCCGGCAAAATATTGCTGGCCATACTCCGCACCGTAAACCTGCCACACCAGCACGCCGAAGCCAACACCGAAGGCGACCCAGACTGCAGACCACAATGCCGCCTCCCGCACCCTGATCACATGGGCTTTACGGTGCGCGAAGAGGTCAAGGGCAAGCATCAGGACAATAAAAAGAAGTACGGCCAGCCAGGCCCATAGGGGAACGTTCATCAGGGGAAACCTGCTTCCAGTCAGATGTACCAACTGGAGGTCTTTCCCGGCTCCCTGCAGGAGCCTGCCCCGCCGGGCCGCTCAGGGGCGGCCGGACTGACGACGAGGCATTCGGGGGATACTCCCCTCCACAGAAAATAGTGAAGCATATTTCATGTGTTCCGGCAAGGGGCCGCCAGTCCCGGAGGAAAGTTCCTCAGGCGGAGGTCCGTGCCTCCGGGCGCCGGCGGTACAGCCACACCAGCCCCAAAATGGGCAGCAGCAGCGGGATAAAGGCATAGCCGCGGCCAAACAGCGACCAGACGGTTTCATGCGGGAACTGGACGGGGTCGAAGAGGCTCAGGGCGCCAACCACCAGCACCCCGACAAGTTCCACCAGCACTGCGGCAACCGATACCTTGAACCAAGTGCTTCCGGCCTTGGCCAGCGAGACGGTGGCCACCACGTACACGACGGCGGCGAAGGCGGAGAGCAGGTACGCGAGCGGCGCCTCGGAGAACTTGGTGAGGATCTGGTAGCCCGCCCGCGCCGAGGCGGAAATCGCGAAGACCGCGTAGACGGCTATCAACAGCCGCCCGGGGCCGGTGTTGCGGCTGTTGGAGGCGCTGCTGCCGGCGTGGTCCTGCCCGGCGGTTGTGGTGTGCTGGTCTTTCACGTTGCGTGCTTCTTCCACTTCAGTACCAGATCTGGTTCATGCGGGCAGCCATGACCAGCGCGGTAACGCCGACGGCGGCCAGGACAAAGTTGCTCCACCTGGTCCGTTCCAGGATGGACCAGTAGACGGCGGCCGGGGGCAGGAGCATGGCTGTGACCAGGTAGCCCCAGAACTCCCACGCCTCGCCGGCGATGGCTTCGCCGGCAACCACCCGGATGACGGATCCCACCAGGTAGACGAGGAGGGCGACCTCCACCGCGGCCACGGACAGGATCGTGACGTCGTTCGGCGCCTTCTTGAGGATGCCCGCCGCAAGGCACACCGCCGTGGACAGGAGCCCGACCACCAGGATGATGTAGAAATACGCGTCCACCGTCAGCCCTCCGCCGTGTGGCCGGCTGAGGGGGCGCCGTTGCCGGGCGCGAACACCAGCACGGGTTTGGCGAAGCTGCCCGCATCGGCCAGGAGTGCCACCAGGCTTCCGTCCGGCGCGAAAGCGGCTGCGGGGTGGTCGGCGGTGGCAGCGTCGGGGCTTCCGGGGGCGGCGCCGGCGGCGATGCGCCGGCCAAAGGAGATCTCGGTGGTTTCTTCTGCGCTGAGCTCGCGGTTAGGCATCAGGGCCCGGGCAGCCTGCGACATTTCCAGCACGTTGAGCTCCTCGGCCAGCTGGTCCAGGGTGCGCGCCTGGTCCAGTGAGTAGGGGCCCACGTGGGTCCTGCGGAGCGCGGTGAGGTGTCCGCCCACTCCCAGTGCATTGCCCAGGTCCCGGGCGAGGGCGCGGATGTACGTGCCGGAGGAGCATTCCACGGTGACGTCCAGGTCCACGACGTCCGCCTCGGGGTCCCGCCGGATGGCGTGCACCTCGAACCTGTGGATGGTGACAGGGCGGGCGGCCAGTTTCACGTCTTCGCCGGACCGTACCCGCGCGTAGGCGCGTTCCCCGTTGACCTTGATGGCGCTGACGCTGCTGGGCACCTGCTGGATGTCGCCCGTCAAGGCCGCAACGCCGTCGTACATTGCCTGCTCGCTGACCCCGGACGTGCCGGCCGTGGCAATGACGTCGCCTTCGGCGTCGTCCGTCACGGTGGACTGGCCCAGGCGAATGGTGGCGGTGTAGGTCTTGGAGGTGCCCACGATGTAGGTGAGCAGCCGTGTTGCCTTGTTGATGCCCACCACCAGGACGCCGGTGGCCATGGGGTCAAGCGTTCCGGCATGCCCTACTTTCCGGGTACCTGCGAGGCGCCGCATCCGGCCAACCACATCATGGCTGGTCCATCCCTGCGGCTTGTCCACTATCACCAGTCCAGAAAGCACGCCTCCCAGTATATCGGCGCTGGTCCCGGCCCCTGCCCACGCCCGGGCACCGGCACTCCGGAGGCGGTTCCAGCGCCAGCTAGGATGGCAGGCATGCCTGAGCTTGCCGCCCATGTCCGCGACGTGCCCGTCAACCAGATCCGCGAAATCACCGAGGCCGCGTGGCGCACCCCCGGCGCCCTGGTGCTCAGCATCGGCGAGCCTGGCTTTCCGGTCCCCCGGCATGTGCTCGAAGCAGCCATGGCGTGCCTGGACCGGGATGAGACGAATTACACTCCGAACGCCGGCATCCCGGCACTGCGGGAAGCGTTCGCGGCGCGGTTCCGCGAACGCGCCGGCACCAGCCCCGGCGGCATCGACAGCATCGGCGCCGACCGGGTGTACGTGGTGGACGGCGCCCAGCAGGGCCTGCACTTTGCCATGAGCCTGCTGCTCTCCCCCGGCGACGAAATCCTGGTCCCCAACCCCGGCTACCCCACCTTTGCGATGACCGCCCGGCTGCTGAACGCTGTCCCCGTGGGCTACCCGCTCTACCCGGACCACGGTTTCCAGCCCAGGCCCGCGGACATCGAGGCGCTCGTCACTGACCGCACGCGGGTACTGGTCCTGAACTCCCCCTCCAACCCGCTCGGCGCCGTGCTGGGCGAGGACCTGACCCGGGAACTGATGGATCTGGCCCGCCGTCACGATCTCTGGGTCATCTCCGACGAATGCTATGAGGCCTTCACCTACGATGTGCCGCACGTCAGCCCCGCAAGGTTCGACGGCGATGCGCCGGGTGACGCGCGCGTCTTCACCTCCCTGACCCTGTCCAAGACCTACGGGCTCACCGGGCTGCGCATCGGCGCGCTGATCTGCCCGCCGGGCATCAAGCAGAAGATGGACAACGTGATGGAGGCGATTGTCTCCTGCGTCGCTTCACCGTCCCAGTACGCTGCACTTGCTGCCCTGACCGGGCCGCAAGACTATGTGCAGCACGCTCACGGGCACTATCGGGCGAACCGCGATGCGGCGTCCGCCGTGCTTGACGCGAAGGGCATCCCTTACCTCAAGGCGCAGGGAGCCTTCTATTTGTGGGCGGATGTCTCCCATGCAACGGGCGGGGACGTCCGCAGCTGGGTGCGCCGGTTCCTCGCAGATTCGGGTGTTGCCCTGGCCCCGGGGACTGCCTTCGGTTCCATCGGCGAAGGGTGGGTCCGGGTGGCCCTGTGCGGACGGCAGGAAGACCTGGTGGAGGGGCTGGGCCGGTTGCCGGGCCGGACCCGGCAGGGTTAGTGCCGCCGTGGCGGGGCTAGTTTCCCTTTCCCGCCAGCGCACCGTCCAGCCACGAACGCAGTACCTCCGCGGGGGCCGCCCCAGCCTGGCGGGCTGCCACTTTGCCGTCAACCATCACCATCAGCGTGGGAATTGCCTGTACATCGAATCTGCGCGACAGGCCCGGAGACTTGTCCACGTCCACCTTGACGAGCTTGATCCGGCCGGGCCGGTCCCGGGCCAGCTTGTCCAGCACCGGGCTCACCATGCGGCATGGGCCGCACCAGGCAGCCCAGAAGTCCACGAGCACGGGAACGGGTGACTGCTCGGCGACGGCCGCGAAGTCCGCATCCCCCGCGGCCACAATCCAGGGCAGGTCCGCTTTGCAGTTGCCGCAGCGCGGCCGGCCTGCCGCCTGGGCGGGGACCCTGTTGGTCTTTCCGCAGTCTGGACAGGTGGTGAGCGCAGGTTCCATTCCTAGTATTCCTTCCTGCCGGCAAAGTCCCCCCACGCCTGGAAGGGCGCGTGCGACGACGGGATGTCGCTTCGGGTGACGGGCAACAGTTCCGGCCGGGTCCCGTCGAAGTACTCGTAGAAAACTGCGTCGTCGAAACCTGCGGCGGCGGCGCCGTGGCGGTCGGCGGCGAAGTAGACGCGGTCGATCCGTGCCCACAGTGCGGACGCCAGGCACAGCGGGCAGGGCTCGCAGCTCGCATAGAGGACCGCTCCCTGCAGGTCATAGCTGGCTATCGCCGTTGCTGCGGCCCGGATGGCCACCACTTCGGCGTGGGCGGTGGGATCGTTATCCAGGGTTACGCGGTTGACGCCTTCATGCACCCGCCCGTCGGCGGTCACCACCAGCGCGCCGAACGGTCCCCCTCCTGCGCCGACGTTCCGGGTGGCCAGCTCCACGGCCTGCTCGAGGTACTTCGCGGTGTGGTCGGTCTCATTCGGCTCAGTCATAGCTAGATCCTAATCACTGGGGCTGAGATTAGGGGGTGGAATTAGGGGGCTGATAGGGGGAAATCCCCGCGACATTCTTACTGTGCAGGAATAATCTGGCGCCGGGGGGTTCCGAATTTCTAGCCTCCTGCCGGGAGGCTCCTTATCCGCCACGTTAAGGCCCCAAACCGGAGTACCCAATGAAGATTAAATTTTCGATCGTCGCGTTGCTCGCTGCTGCGGCGACAGTTGTTCCTGCCGGGGCCGCAGCCGCGGTTTCCACCCTCGAGCACACAACGCCCCGGACGCTGGCTGAGGGCCTGACCGCGCCTCTAAGCCTTACCGTAACCTACGATAAATCCGTCCTGGTGTCCCAGAACTTCTCCGGCCTGCTCAGCCGCGTCAACGACGACGGCTCCACTACTGCCCTCTACCAGGGGGAACAGGGTTGGAGCGTCGGAGGCGTTGAAACCCGGCATGGCACGAGGTACTTCGTGGAGAACGCAGGCGCCGGGGAAGGTGATCCGGCCGCCCTCAAAGGGTACTTGAAGTCCCTCGACCCAGAGGGAGAGGTGCATACGCTTGCCGATCTCGCCAGCCATGAACGGGACAAGAACCCTGATGGCGCCCAGCACTACGGTTTTGGACCCGACGTACCGGATTCCTGCCTGGCCGAGTGGCCCGCCTTCCCGCCGGCCCGGTACCAGGGCGGCCTGGACTCGAATCCCTACGCCGTGGCAATACGGGGTGATAAGGCGTACATCGCGGATGCGGGAGCAAACGCAATCCTGGAAGTGGACCTGGAATCAGGGGACGTTGACACGCTGGCAGTCCTGCCGCCCCGGCCTGCAGTGATCCCCGCGGGGACCAGGATCCCCGTGGACATGGCCGGGACCACCGTAGAAGTTCCTGCGTGCGTTGTGGGGCACGAATACGCCTTTGAGCCTGTGCCGACGGACCTGGAGTTCGGCCCGGACGGCCGGCTGTACGTCACGTCACTTCCGGGTGGGCCTGAGGATCCTTCCCTGGGAGCCCGGGGTGCCATCTTCCGCGTGAACCCTTCCACCGGCAGCACCAAGGTGTGGGCGGAAGGCATCCTGAGCCCCACCGGCCTGGCCATTGCCGACGACGGCGACGTCTATGTGGCGTCCCTGTTCGGCAACGAGATCATTGAGTTTGATGCCTCCAGCCGCCACAGGTCACAGTTCCTCGCGATCGACGGCCCGGCTGCAGTGGAAATCCGCGGAAACTCGCTCTATGCAACGGCCGGTTTCAGTTTCGCTGATCCCACTCAGGGAAGGGTCATCAAAATAGGCCTGTAACGGAAAGGAACACTTACCGGCACAGCAGAAGGCCCGGACCACATCGGCGGTCCGGGCCTTCTGCTGTGCTGACGGTTACTTGTGGCCGTCTTCGTCGAGTTCCCCGTCGTCGCTGAGGTCAAGGTCCTCTTCGTCGAAGTCGTCCTCGTCGATGTCCACCTCTGCCGCTACGTCGCTCTTGTACGGATCGGCATCGCCTGCATGCTTGGCCTGGGCAGCCAGTGCGGCAACCTCAGCGTCGCGCTTCTTCGCCTCGCGCAACAGCTCCTCAAGGTTGGAGGCAACCACGGGAATCTGGTCCGCCACGAACTCCAGGCTGGGAGTCAGCCGGACAGTAATGTTCCGGCCAACCTCCTGCCGAAGCACACCCTTGGCCTTCTCCAGTCCCTTGGCAGCATCGGCCTGGACAGCCTGGTCACCAAAAACGGTGTAGTAGACAGTGGCGTGCTGCAGATCATTGGTCACCCGGGCATCGGTAACAGTAATGCCCTCCAGCCGGGGATCCTTAACCTTCCGGCCCAGGGCCTCAGCAACAACAACCTTAATCCGCTGCGCCAACTTGGCAGCACGTGCCGGATCAGCCATGAACAACTCCTAGAAAAATTTGGAACGTACGACGGCAGTCTGGTGAGGCTGCGCGCACGTTAGGTTTTTGGCCACGCACCCAACGTGAGTCATCAACAGACCCGTTGGAATTTTCCGGCGGCCTGGGAGTGGCATCGGGCCTGCCGGAGCTGGGCGGCAAAGGATCGCAGATCCGTTGCCGCCCAGCGTAGGGGCGGGGCCGCCGGGAAATTCCGACGGCACCCACCTAAACGAACACGTTAGACGCGCGGCTTCTCACGCATCTCGAAGGTCTCGATGATGTCGCCTTCGTTGATGTCGTTGTACGAGCCAAGGCCGATACCACACTCGAAGTCCGTGCGGACCTCGGTGGCGTCGTCCTTGAAGCGCTTGAGCGTCTCAACGGTGAGGTTGTCACCGATGATCTTGCCGTCGCGGCTGATGCGTGCCTTGGTGTTGCGGCGGATGATGCCCGAGCGGACGATCGAGCCTGCGATGTTTCCGAACTTGGAGGAGCGGAAGACTTCGCGGACCTCGGCGGTGCCCAGCTGGAATTCTTCGTATTCCGGCTTGAGCATGCCCTTGAGCGCCATCTCGATGTCATCGATTGCGGAGTAGATGACGGAGTAGAAGCGCATGTCCACGCCTTCGCGGTCTGCCAGCTCGGCAACGCGCTCGGCAGGCTTGACGTTGAAGCCGATGATGACGGCGCTGTCCACTGTTGCCAGGTTGACGTCGTTCTGCGTGATGGCACCAACGCCGCGGTGGATGACGCGCAGCTGCACGCCTTCGCCGACGTCGATCTTGAGCAGGGCGTCTTCGAGGGCTTCCACGGCACCGGACACGTCACCCTTGAGGATGAGGTTGAGGGTGTCGATCTTGCCGTCGGCCACTGCCTGGTCGAAGTCTTCCAGGCTGATGCGCTTGCGGCGCTTGGCCAGGGCGGCGTTGCGGTCGGCTGCTTCACGCTTCTCGGCGATCTGGCGGGCGGTGCGCTCGTCAGCGGTCACGAAGAAGGTGTCGCCTGCACGCGGCACGTTGGACAGACCCAGCACCTGCACGGGGCGGGACGGGCCGGCCTCGGTCAGGGCGCTGCCGTCGTCGTCGAACATTGCGCGGACGCGGCCGTGGGCCGTGCCTGCAACGATCGTATCGCCGACGCGCAAGGTACCGGACTGAACCAGGACGGTGGCAACCGCACCGCGGCCCTTGTCCAGGTTGGCTTCGATCGCGATACCGCGGGCGTCCTTGTTCGGGTTGGCGCGCATGTCCAGGGCAGCGTCTGCGGTGAGCAGGACGGCCTCGAGCAGCTCGTCGATGTTGAGGTTCTGGCGGGCAGAGACCTCAACGAACATGGTGTCGCCACCGTACTCTTCGGGAACCAGTCCGTACTCGGTCAGCTGGCCGCGGACCTTCTCCGGGTTGGCGCCTTCCTTGTCGATCTTGTTCACAGCCACGACGATCGGCACGTTGGCCGCCTGCGCGTGGTTGAGTGCTTCAACGGTCTGCGGCATAACGCCGTCGTCCGCTGCGACCACCAGGATGGCGATGTCGGTGACCTTCGCACCACGGGCGCGCATGGCGGTGAACGCCTCGTGGCCCGGGGTATCGATGAAGGTGATCTTGCGGTCGTCGCCCTCGTGGTTGTGGGTGACCTGGTAGGCACCGATGTGCTGGGTGATGCCGCCGTGTTCGCCGGCCATGACGTCCGACTTGCGGATGGCATCGAGCAGGCGGGTCTTACCGTGGTCCACGTGGCCCATGACGGTGACAACCGGAGGACGGGCCTCAAGTTCTTCGTCGCCTTCGGCTTCGAGTTCGGCATCGAAGTCGATGTCGAACCCGGAGAGCAGCTCGCGCTCCTCGTCTTCCGGGGACACAACCTGGAGCTTGTAGCCAAGCTCCTCGCCCAGCAGGGCAAAGGTCTCTTCATCCAGCGACTGCGTGGCCGTGGCCATTTCACCGAGGTGGAAGAGGACGGTCACCAGCGCGGCGGGGTTTGCCTCGATCTTGTCGGCGAAGTCCGTGATGGACGAGCCGCGGCGCAGCCGGATCACAGTGTTGCCGTCGCCGCGGGGTACGCTCACGCCACCCAGCGACGGGGCACTCATCTGCTCAAGTTCCTGGCGCTTTGCACGCTTCGACTTGCGCTGCTTGCCACGTCCGGCGCCGCCCTTGCCGAAGGCACCCTGGGTGCCGCCGCGGCCGCGGCCGCCCTTGCCGAAGCCACCGGCGG
>NZ_JBJURL010000110.1:0-10311 GCF_046097905.1 Pseudarthrobacter sp. NKDBFgelt
CCGCCGCGTGCCTGGCACTGGGCCTCGCGGCGGGTCCGCTCCTGGCCCGGCCGCCGCAGCCGGACGCCACCTACTCGGTGCAGTCCGCCGGCGGCCTCCAGTTCAGCATCGACCTCGCCCGGAAGACCTGGGGAACCGAGCTGGCCGTGAACGGAAGCAGCCTGCCGCAGGACGGGACGCTGTCCCTGTGGGTCCGCGACCGGGCCGGCGGCGAGGACCGTGCCTGCGCCTGGACGGCAACCCCCAGCGGCAGGGTCAGGATCACGGGGGCCACGCCTGTACAGCTGGGGAGCATCTCCAGCGTGGAACTGCGGGACGGCACCCAGCGCGCCGTGGCAGTGGTGACCGTGCCCTGATTCTCCTGGCGGTACCGGTTTAGCGGTTCATTTTGGCCAGCTTGGCCCGCACCATCATGAACACGCCGTAACAGATCAGCCCGGCACCCACCGCGGCCAGGAGGTAGATGCCGAAGGGTTGGTCGCGCAGGGCCCGCAGCCCGCCGTCGAGCCCGGTGGAGTCCTCCGGGTGCGCCTGCAGGGTGGCGATGGCGATCAGCAGGCCCGTCAGCAGCAGCACCGTTCCCTTGGCCACGTACCCGGTGACTCCAAGGACGGTCACAGCGGTCCGCGCCGTGGGGGATGCGGGCATGGCCAGGTGCTTTTCGAACGATTTCTTCAGCCCGCGGATGCCATACACCACCCCGGTCACCGCGATGCCGACTCCGAGCAGGACCAGCAGGGCTATGCCGCCGGGGGCCTGCATGACCGCGACGGTCAGGTCGCTGGCGGTCTTTTGGTTGTCCCCGCCGGAGCCCGTTCCCGTGGCGAAGGACATCAGGGTCAGGGCGAGCCCGGTGAACACCAGTGCCTGTGCCCCCGCCTTGGCCTTTTTGCCGGCCTTTTCCTTGGTGGGCAGGTGGTTGTAGTCGAAAATGGCGTCGCTGACCTGCCAGAGCGCCAGCGCAGCGCAGGCCGCGAAACTCGCCCAGAGAAGGAACGGCCCGGCAGGCTGGGTGGCAAGCTCGGACACCGCGCCGCTGAAGTCCGCGTTCCCGGTACCGCCAAACGCCAGCCGGATGGCGATTGCCCCCACCAGCAGGTGCAGGATCCCGCTCGCCGCAAACCCGGCCCTCGCCAGCAGTTCCAGCGTCCGCGAGTTGGTGACGTTCTCCGCCGCGTCGGCGGCCTGCCTGAGTTCTCTTTTGATGGCGGTTCCTTTGTGCAAGTGCTCTTCCGGTGTGCGCCCCTGCACACTAGGCCAATCGTGCCACGCCCGGGCGGTAGTGGAACAGGGGCGGCCTCCCGTGGCCGGACCAAGGCGGTTGGCGCCCGGCGCCGGCCTCTGCCCGGTTACCTCTGACGCGCCGGGCGATGGGGAGGGATCCCCATCGCCCGGCCGCGGGCACTGTGCAACGATATGCACCAGCGGTTGAACACGCACCGCGAAAATCTCCCGGGGGAACACCATGACTTTTTACGGCGCAGACGTCAGCCAGCTGCGGGCCCTGGCCAGAGCCGCCGACAGGGCGGCGTCATCGCTGAGTACCCAGGCAAGCTCACTGCACAGCCAGATCCAGTCGGCGCCGTGGAAGGGCAGCGACGGTGACCGGTTCCGGCAGGAGTGGAGCGGAAACCACCGGCCAGGCCTGGACAAAGTGGTGAACAGCCTGCGGGAGAACTCCAGGATCCTGCTGCAGCACGCTGATGAACAGGAGAAATCATCGTCATCGTCCCCGGCCGGCAGCGGCGCAAACAGCGCCTGGGACCGGATCACGTCACTGGCCGTCCAGGCACGGGACTGGCTAAGGGAACAGGCCGCTTCCGCCGCAGCAGCTGCCGAACACCGCCGGGAGCTGCAGTCGGACCTGGAGCGCATGCTGGAGGCGGGCCCGGAGGAGCAGGCCGCCTGGTGGGACAGCCTTTCCGCGGCTGACCGGCAGTACCTGATCGAAGGCGGCAACGACGACGGCCCGTTTGCCCGGGACCTCATGCGCATGGACGGCGGAATCCCCGCCTCCGTGCAGGAGCAGGCCAGGGAGCACCTCCAGGAGCTGGCCAAGGCGGACATCCCCGTCTACTCCGAGACCGGCAAGGCTTCCATCGAGGCGCGGGTCGCCTGGGTCCACGGCGGCGCCGAAGTGGGGACGGAAGTGGTGGAGAACGCTGACGGCTCCGCCACCATGAAGGTGTACGGAAACATGGGCCTGGGCGTGAACGACACCACCGGCGCTGCCGGAGTCACGCTCAGCGGCGAGGTTTCGCGCGAGTACACGTTCGGGAGCGTGGAGGAGGCCATGGAGGCCCGGGAGCAGATGTACCGGGACCTGCCGCCGGACAGCGTGGGCGAGATCAAGGACGTGGCCGGCAACCCGCCGGGGTACATCCTGGACACCATCAACGAGGCCGCCGGCGACAACGGCTCCACAGGCCAGACGGACAAGGCCAAGGGAACGCTGTCCCTGGAGGCCACAGGGGAGGCAGGCACCGCCTCCGGCTCCGCGAAGCTGGACCTGGCCTACGAACGGAACCTGACGGACGGGACCGCGACGGCGGGCGGCGAGGTTTCTGCGCAGGGCAAGCTCAACCTCGACGGCCGGGTGTTCGAGGCCTCCGGCAAGGGCGGGCTTCAGGTCAGCCTGGACAAGGACAGCAACATCGACTCGGTGACGGTGTCGATGGACGGAACGGTAGCGCAGGGCGTCACGGCAGGCACGGACGTCAAGGCGGCCAAGGTGGAATCATCCGTCAGCGTGGGCAGCCAGGGCACCGTGAAGATCAACGTCGACTACACCCCGGAGAACAGGGACGTCATCGACAGCTATCTGCGGAACGTCGCCCTGGGCAACGACTACGGCGCGGCCCGGGACGCGGCGAAGCTTTACGAGGCCGGGTCTGCCACAGTCCAGGTCAACAGTGTTGTCACGGCCTCCCACGAGGCGGGCCTTGATGTGAAGGTGGGCGAGGTGGAGGTCAAGACCGAACACCAGGCCACCACCAACGTGTCCACGTACTATAAGGTGCCCAACGACACCAAGCTCGAGAGGCTGTGACCCATGTCAGTGCACATCGAATCCCCGCTGGGGTTCACCGCAGAATTTCCCGAGCACACCCAGGTCCTGGAGGATTCCACCGCCGGGCCCAACACCGAGCAGTACGGACTCCTGGGCGACGTCCTGGTGACCGTCATCAAGGACGATGCCTCCGTGCACGGTGCCCCGCAGGCGAACGGGTGGGCGCACCTGATGTCCGAGTTCTACCGGGAAGAGCGGGGCGGCTCCCTCCTTGCCGAGGGCGAACTGAACCTTCCGGGAAAAGCTGCGTACGCCGTGGTGGTGGGCTACAACGACGCCGGGGGTTCGGCGAAGGTTGCAGCCACAGTGGGCGTCTGGGAGAACGGGCGGTTCATCGGCGTGGTGGTCATCTGGCCCTCTACGGACCCGTCCATAGAACCGAGGCTCGGCATGTTGAAGGAGATTGTGGCCGCCATCAGCGTCACCTGACCCTGGCTGCTGGCTGGTCGTTGCCCCTGCCTGCTGCCTGCTGCCTGCCCTGCGCTGGTTAGCGCCTGCGGTAGCAGAGGTCGAAGATCAGCCGCCCGGCCTCATGGGCCTTCGCCTCGAAGCTAGTCCGGATCCTTCCTTCGAAACGGGGTGCCCAGCCGCCCGTTTCATCGATGCCCTCATTCGGTCCTGTATGCGCAGTGCTGACCGGAGCGCGGCCTTCCCGGACCGGGGCCCCGCCCACAACGGACTCGACGCCGGACTGCCACACCTGCGTCAGGGGACTTTCCGGCCCGCGGCGCTCGCCGGTGTGGAGGTTTTCGAAATCCCTGGAGTCCGCCAGGACATCGCGGACGTGGACGGCGTAGTTCGACCAGTCGGTGGCAATCCGCCACAACCCGCCCGGCTTCAGCGCCCTCGCCGCCAGGTCCGCGAACTCGGGCTGGATGAGGCGGCGCTTGTGGTGCCGGGACTTGTGCCACGGGTCGGGGAAAAAGACCCAGAGTTCACTGACTGAGCCGGGCGGAAGCATTGTGGCCAAAACCTCCGGGGCGTTGGCCTCCACCACCCGGACGTTGCGGAGTCCGCGGCTGTTGATCTTGATGATGGTGTTGGCCAGGCCCGGGGTGTAGACCTCCACTGCCAGGAAATCGGTGTCCGGGTTCTGCTCGGCGGCGTGGCACACCGCATCGCCCAGGCCGGAGCCGATCTCCACGATGAGGGGAGCCTTGCGCCCAAACTCTGCTTCGGCGTGGAAGGTGTAGTCCGGGTGGACGGAGGTGTTGGCAACGTGCCGAGGGACGTCCACAGCCCACCGCTCTGCATGCTCCTCCCATGCCGCCTGCCGCCGGCCCTGCAGGCGCGTTCCGCGGCGGACAAAGCTCACCGGCCGTCCGCCATACGTGCCGAAGGACGCCTGCGTTCCGGGCGTAACGGGCCTCGGGACGTGCGGCTGCTGGGGGTTTTCTGGGGATTCGCTCATCCCTTCCAGAATAGCGGCGGGCAGGAGTGGTTGCAGAAAGCAGCGTAAGGCAGTGCGCGGACGCTATACGTGCTTCCAAAGCGGGTGGATGCTTCAGAAATACCGCATTCCGTGCATGAAACGCAGTGTGACGAAGAAGCCGACAATGGAAACAACGCCGGAAATCCACAATGACTTCACCGCCAGGCGCCCGTTTTCGGACTCGGGCCCAAACCTCCTGATGGTGGAAAGGGCCAGGGAGATGGAGAGGACCCCAAGGGGCAACGGAAGGCTCCAGAAAATCAAGGGGGCCAGCCAGGAGAACAGGGTGTGTCGTCCGGAATCAGCGGCTCCCATTAGTGCGATGAGCGCGACAGGGAAGGTGAGATAGATGCTCGCCGGGGCGATAACCGCCAGCATCAGGCTGGACGTGGCAGAACGGGCGATCCCGGGTGGAGGCGCTGAATCTGCAATCGGAGTGCCCGGGCCGGGTGGGTGGGTGTTGCTCATGCTTTCCAAGGTATGGTCCGGATCCGCGGTGGTGGGAGGCGCGCAGGTTCTATGTGGATAACCCGGGAAACAAGTCCTGCAAGAATGGGCGGGTGAGGGAAGCGACGAACGCCGGGGCAAGGAAGCAGCGGGCACTTGAACCTGCGGCGAAGGAGCAGCCGGGCACTTTGGTTGACGCCGAGGTTGATGAGGCGCCCGCACCCGGCCCCACCCACGTTGGGAGCCGGCGGCAGCTCGCCTACCTGGGCCTGTGCCTCGTCCTGATCGGGCTCAACCTGCGCACAGTCTTCTCCAGCTTCTCGGCGGTCCTGCCCGAAGTGACGGCCCAGGCCGCACTCCCCGGCTGGGCCGTGGTGGTGCTGACCACGGTACCCGTTACCCTGCTGGGCGTGTTCGCGCCGCTTGCCCCGGTCCTGGCAAGGCGGTTCGGCGCTGAGCGCGTGCTCCTCTTTGCCATGGCGGTCCTCACGGCAGGACTGCTGCTCCGCCCCCTTGAGCTGCCCGGTCCCAGCCACCTGCCCGCGCTGCTCGCCGGGACAGCCGCATGCGGAGCCGCCATCGCCCTGTGCAACGTCCTGCTGCCAGGGCTGGTCAAGCGGGACTTCCCGCACCGGCTGGGCCTGATGGGAGGGCTCTACACCACGGCCATCTGCGCGTCGGCGGCACTCGGGGCGGGCTTCACCTACCCGGTATACACGGCCTCGGGGGAGTGGACCCTGGCGCTGTGGTCCTGGGCGGTGCCTGCCGCCGTCGTACTTCTGCTGTTCCTGCCGGTGGCACTCCGCCAGCCCCGCATCCGGCACCAGGCCGTCAGGGACGGCGTCAACGTATGGCGCTCCCCGGTTGCCTGGCAGGTGACCATCTTCATGGTGCTGCAGGCCATGATGTCCTTCAGCGTCTTCGCCTGGCTGGCGCCCATCCTGCGGGAACGGGGCGTGGACGGGGCAACCGCCGGGCTGATCGTTTCCATGTGCATCGTGCTGCAGATGCTCGGCTCGCTGTTTGCCCCTGCTCTCGCAGCCAGGTTCCGGGACCAGCGCGCCATCAACACCGTGGTCGCACTGATGACCGGTGGCGGCTTCGCCCTGAGTATCTTCGGTCCCCTTGACCTGGTCTGGGTGTGGGCGGGGCTGCTGGGCCTTGGCCAGGGAAGCCTCACCGCCGTCGCGCTCACCATGATCATGCTCCGGACCCGTGACGGGCACACTGCGGCGCACCTGTCCGGCATGATGCAGGGCGTGGGCTACGGGCTCGGCTCCACCGGGACGCTGATGGTGGGCCAGCTGCACCAGGCCACCGGGTCCTTCACCGCTGCCGGTGTCCTGTTCCTGGTGGTTGGCCTCTTGGCGGGAGTCTTCGGATACCGCGCCGGCCGCGACCGGTTCGTCAGCTGAGGGGCCGGGACAAGGTGCAGGATTCCGTTGTTCCAGCCACCCGTCCGGCCGCGGGCATCCTTGGGGGCCCGTACCTTTGGGTGACCGTGGGGACGTGCGCCCTGGTGTTCCTGGCCGCGTTCGAATCCCTCGCAGTGACCACCATCATGCCCCTCGTCAGCCGCGAACTCGACGGCGCGGCACTCTACGCCCTCGCCTTCGCCGGTCCGCTGGCAACAGGGGTGATCGGCATGGTTGCGGCCGGAAACTGGTCCGACCGGCGCGGACCCACGGCCCCGCTCTACACCTCCGTCGCGTTGTTTGTGCTGGGACTGCTGATCGCGGGAACCGCTGCATCGATGCCGGCGCTCGTGGCAGGCCGCCTGGTGCAGGGCCTCGGCGGGGGAGCCCTGACCGTCTCGCTGTATGTGCTGGTGGCCCGCATCTATCCCGGCGCGCTGCACCCGAAGATCTTCGCGGCGTTCTCCGCGGCGTGGGTGATCCCGTCGCTCGTGGGACCTTTTGCTGCCGGGATCGTGGCGCAGGTCTTCAGCTGGCACTGGGTGTTCCTGGGCGTGGTGGGCCTGGTCATCCCGGCGCTGCTGATGATCGCACCTGTCCTGCGGCGGCTCGGCACGCCCTCCAGCCACACCTCCACGCCGTGGGCGGTGGGCCGGCTGGGGTGGGCGGCGCTGGCCGCCGCCGCGGTGCTCGGGCTCAACCTGTCCGCCGGGGTGCGCGTTCCCGGCATTCCCGCAGTTGCAGGCGCCCTTGCTGTCGTCGCGGTGGGCGTGGCGCTGCTGGCAGTCAGGCCACTGGTTCCCCGTGGCACCCTCACTGCCCGGCGCGGATTGCCCAGCGTCATCCTTACCCGCGGGCTCGCCTCGGCCGGGTTCTTCGGCGCCGAGGTCTACCTGCCCTACCTGCTGATCGAGCAGTACGACTTCTCGCCCACCTTCGCGGGCCTGACCCTCACCGCCGGGGCACTGTCCTGGGCCGGCGCGTCAGCTGTCCAGGGCAGGCTGGGTGCCAGGCTGCCGCACCGCCGGGCCGTGAGCATCGGGGCGCTGATGGTCCTCGGAGCGGTGGTCCTTGCCCTGGCAACGGCAGCGCTCAACTGGCCGGCCGCCGTCGCCATCGCAGGCTGGATCTCTGCGGGCGGAGGCATGGGGCTGCTGTATCCGCGGCTCAGCGTGATGACCCTGGCGCTGTCCACCAAGGAGAACGAGGGCTTCAACAGCTCTGCCATGTCCATTGCGGATTCCCTGGGCGGGGCGCTGGCGCTCGCCACCACGGGCCTCGTGTTCGCGGCCTTTACGACGACGGCGGGTTCCTTCGCCGGGGTCTTTGGCCTTGCCGCCGTGCTCGCCGCAGCCGCGGCCGCCGTGGCGCCCCGGGTCACCGCCGCCACAACCCCCTGAGTTTTTGTCCAGATATGCAGGGTTGCAGGCCTCGGAACACTGCATATCTGGACAAAAACTCCAAGAGGGTCAGGGGAGCCGGGTTGCGCGCACCACGACGTCGGCGATGGTTGCGTGCTGGCCCTCCGGCCCCGTCACCGGCCGCTCCCGGCTGGTCTGGACCTCCAGCTGCCACTCCGGTCCCTCCAGTCCCAGTTCCTGGACCAGCTCATCGCCGGTGTAGAACATCTCCCTGTGGTGGTGCCCGGCACCGCCCCACGGCGGCAGCCGGTCAGGGTGGTGGCCCACCACCAGCAGCGTACCGCCGGGCTTGACCGCTGCCGCAGCCGTCCGCAGCGGTCCCTGCCAGGCGAGCTCCTGGGAATGCAGGAACTGCGTTGTCACCAGGTCGAAGGACGCCCCGGGCTGCCACTGCTCGAGATCCGCCTGCTGCCAGGTGATCCGGCTCGCGATTGCGCCATCCGCGGCGTGGACGGCTTCCCGGGCCAACGCCGCCTTCTCGTGCGAGCGGGCCCGGTCCAGCGCCACCGCGGAAACGTCGACGGCGGTGACGGTCCAGCCCTGCTGGGCGAGCCAGATGGCATCCGCGCCCTCACCGCAGCCCAGGTCCAGCGCCTTTCCCGGCCGCAGGCCCCCGGCCTCCCTGACCAGCTGCGGGTTGGGCTTGCCGCTCCACATCTGGGGTTTGCTCCGGTACCGCTCATCCCAGGTGGCAGCGGGATCGGCGCCGCTGTGGATGGTGGCGCCGCTGTGGATCCCCGCGGCCTCCGCTGATGTTCCGTCCGGAAGGCCCGGGCCGCCGTCGCGCGTGTCATGCTGCGTCTCATGCTGGTGGGCCGCGTGTTCGCTCATGCCACAAGCCTGCCCCGCGGCGCCAATGATGGCAACGCCCTCAACCGGGTAGCGCTAAGTGTCGTTTTCAGGGCTCAAAACGACACTTAGCGCTACCTAGTTGGGGAGGGGAGGGAAGGGGTGGGATGTAACCAGGGAACGGGCCGACGGCGGCGGGATGCTAGACTGGTGGAACTTGATGTGCAGTGATGCCCAGGTTTTCCTGTTCGGAGGTACACCTCCAGCCAGGGACTGGGTTTTTTTCATGTGAGAGGCACATCCTGCGTCGATGAACGCGTTCCATTTGGTCCCGGCTGACTGCCAAAATTTGCAGCGGCCCGGTTGATCACCTGACTTTTCTTCGGCGAACCCCTGGTCCAACCGGCATCGGGGGCCGATATCCGCCTGGATACCGCCTGAAAGACCGTATAAATACATGACTACTTTTTCTGCCCTCGGTACACCCAAGGCCCTTGCAGACACCCTCACCGCACAGGGAATTGTTGAACCGTTCCCCATCCAGGTCAAGACCCTCCCGGACACGCTGTCCGGGCGTGACGTTCTGGGCCGCGGCCGGACCGGATCCGGTAAAACCATCGCTTTCGCCATCCCGCTTGTAGCAAGACTCGCTGAGCGGGAAGCCAAGCACTTCCGCAAGCCCGGACGCCCCATGGGCCTGGTCCTGGCACCCACCCGTGAGCTGGCAACCCAGATCAACGCCACCATCGAGCCGCTGGCCAAGGCCGCCGGCCTGAACACCACCGTGATCTACGGCGGCATCTCCCAGGCGCGCCAGGAAAAGGCGCTGCGTGCCGGCGTCGACATTGTCATCGCCTGCCCCGGCCGCCTGGAGGACCTGATCCGCCAGCGCGTCCTCACCCTTGAGGCCGTGGAAATCACGGTCCTGGACGAGGCGGACCACATGGCCGACCTCGGCTTCCTGCCCGTGGTGAAGAAGCTCATGGACATGACCCCCAGCCAGGGCCAGCGCCTGCTCTTCTCCGCAACGCTGGACAACGGCGTGGACAAGATCGTCCAGCGCTACCTGTCCAACCCGCTGACCCACTCAGTGGATGATCCGCAGGCAGCGGTGACCACCATGGAGCACCACGTGCTGGTGGTCAATGACCAGACCGTCAAGAAGCAGCTGATCGTTGAGCTTGCCTCCGGTGCAGGCCGCCGCGTACTTTTCATGCGGACCAAGCACCACGCCCGCAAGCTCGCGAAGACCCTGACCGACGCCGGGATCCCCGCCGTCGACCTGCACGGCAACCTGTCGCAGAACGCCCGCGACCGCAACCTGGCCGAGTTCTCCTCCGGTGACGTCCGCGTCCTGGTGGCCACCGACGTCGCAGCCCGCGGCGTGCACGTGGACGACGTCGAACTGGTCATCCACGTTGACCCGCCCACCGAGCACAAGGCGTACCTGCACCGCTCGGGCCGTACCGCCCGCGCCGGTTCCGACGGCACCGTGGTCACGCTGACCCTCCCGGAACAGCAGACCGACGTCAAAAAGCTGATGAAGGCTGCCGGCGTGGAGGTCAACTTCGAGCGCGTCACCGCCAACTCCCCGCTGGTGGCGGAGCTGGTGGGCGACATAGCCGAGAAGATCGATCCCCGCACCCGCGCAGCGCTGCTGGCCAAGAAGGCCGCGCAGCAGGGCGGCGGCACCTCCACCGGTGCCAACGCCGAGCGCAAGCGGGCACGCCGCCAGGC
>NZ_JBJURL010000111.1:0-10189 GCF_046097905.1 Pseudarthrobacter sp. NKDBFgelt
GACCGGCGGATGTGGGACTCCGACAGGCTCCACATGTCCAAGGCAGGACATAAGTACCTGGCGGGGCAAGTGCTGGAATGCAAGGCGGCAGGGCTCTCGGCGGCCACCGACGCGTCAGGAGGCGGGGCGGCCGGCAGCGTATACATGAAGCTCAACCTCACCAACACCGGCTCCGAACCGTGCGTCCTCCGCGGCTATCCCGGGGTGTCCCTAACCGCTGATGCGGCCGGTGCTCCCATCGGCGCGCCGGCGGTCCGCGACGAATCCACCGCGGCGGCGGATGTCCTCCTGGCCCCCGGACAAACCGGCTCGGCCGTGCTGCGCTACACCCAGGCCGGCAACTACTCCGACTGCGGCATAGTGGATGCGGCCGGCTACCGGATCTACCCGCCCGAGGACACGGAATCCCTGTTCCTGCCCCAGCCCACCAGGGCCTGCAGCAACAGTGCGATCACGCTGCTGGCGATCAGCCCGTTCCAGCCGGCCTGATTTCCTCCGCGGCGGGACTCCACAAAGAAACTGCAGGCGGTCCGGCAAGATGCCGGGCCGCCTGCAGTTTCTCTTTGTTTGGACTTGTTCGGGCTCGTTCGGGGCGTGGTTACCTGGTGGCCGTGGTGGTCCGGCCGGCGCGGGCAGTGCCGCGGGACAGGGCAACACCCAGCCCGATCATGGCGACGCCGAGGACGAAGTGCAGCCAGTCATCCGCCGTGTTCACCGGCACGAAGTTCGCCGCGGTGTCCTTGCCGATCAGGAGGCCATAGATCCACAGGACCAGGTAGACGGCGCCGCCTCCGATGAGGTAGTTCCGGGACTGGGCGGCGCTGCGAGCCATGGCGATACCGGCCACACCGAACAGCAGGTGGACGATGTTGTGCAGGATGGATACCTGGAAGATGCCCAGCAGCAGCGCCCCGGATTCATGCCCGGCGAAGCCCAGGGTTTCGTAGTTGGTGGTGATGCCGGGGATGAAGCCCAGGACGCCCACAAGGAGGAAGACAGCTCCCACGGCAAGGGCTGCCGTTTGGATGGTGGTCCGGCCCACTGCGCGGCCGTCGGAACTCATGCTCATGACGTCTCCTGCTGTTTGTCGTGATGTTCACTTCGTGCCTGCCGGGCTGCCACCTGACCATAGACTTAAACCCCGACATCGTAAGTATACTTAGCAAATACGCCATCTATGGGTGGGGGTTCATAACGGACCCATCACAAACTGGCCCACCGGGGCCTGGATAAAAAGGCAGGCTGAGCAGGCATGACGTCGATTTGGCTGGACCGCAGCGAACCGTTCACCTCTGATCCGTTCGAGCCGGGAGGCACCTACGACACCGTGGTGGCCGGCGCGGGGCTCACCGGCCTGGTCACCGCACTGCTGCTGGCACGCTCCGGGCAGAACGTTCTTGTCCTCGACGCCAGGTACCCCGGCGCCGTGACCACCGGAAACACCACCGCCAAGGTGACCCTGCTGCAAGGGACGTTTCTGGCACAGCTCGCCCGCCAGTATTCACAGAAGCAGGTGCAGGCGTACGTGGATGCCAACCGCGAGGGCCAGGCCTGGCTCCTGCGGTACCTCGACGAACATAGCGTCCCGTACCAGCGCAGGGATGCCTACACCTACGCAGCCTCCGCGCAGGGGACGGAAAAGCTCCGCGAAGAGGTCAGCGCCGGCACCACCGCCGGGCTGGAGCTGGAATACGTGCGCGACGCCGGCCTGCCGTTTCCCGTCCACGGCGCCGTCCGCCTGGCGGACCAGGCACAGATCCACCCGGTGAAGGTGCTGGAGACACTGGTGTCGGACATCCGGGGCCGGGGAGGATCCGTGGTGGGCGGCGTGCGGCTGCAGGACGTCACCGGCAGCGGACCCGCCACGGTGCACACCGACCACGGCACCGTCACCGCCAACGAGGTGGTGCTCGCTACCGGCATTCCCGTGCTGGACCGCGGGCTGTACTTCGCCAAACTGAAGCCCAGCCGCTCCTACGCGGCATCCCTCCAGCTGCAGGAGGACCAGGCTCCGCCCCCGGGCATGTACCTCTCCGTGGAACAGCCCACCCACTCGCTGAGGGACTACGACGCGGACGGCCGCCGACTGCTCCTGGTGGGCGGGCACGGGCACCACGTGGGCCGGGCCAGGTCCGAGAAACACCATCTTGGCAGCCTCCTGGACTGGGCCGCCCGGCACTACCCCGGCGCCGTTGCCACCCACACGTGGTCCGCGCAGGATTACATGCCCACCAACCTCATGCCTTTCTTTGGCAGGTTCCCACGCGGCAAAGGCCACATCCACTTCGGTACCGGCTACAGCAAGTGGGGCATGACCAACGCAGTGGCGGCCGCCGTCGGCATCTCCGCCGACATCCTCGGCGGGAACGTGCCCTGGGCGGACACCATCCACCGCAGGGTCACCTCGCCCTCCGGCGCCCTCTCCGCCGTCGCCCTTAACGCCGGCGTGGCGGGCAAGCTTGCCTCCGGCTGGGGGCAATTAGCCGCGGACGGCCTGCGAAAGGACAAGAAGGCGCCGGATCCCGCCCCGGTGGTTCCGGCCGAAGGCGAGGGCAGGGTGTACAGCCAGGGACCCAAACCGGTGGCCGCCTCCACCGTGGACGGCACCACCTGCAGGCTGTCCGCCGTCTGCACGCACCTGGGCGGAATCCTGCACTGGAATGACAGCGAGCTGACCTGGGACTGCCCGCTGCACGGCTCCCGGTTCAGCAGCGACGGGAAACTCCTGGAGGGGCCCGCCACCAGGGACCTTCCGTCCGCGGGCAAGGCGTGAACCCGGGCAGGCGGCCGGCATCAGTGTCGGTGCCTTGGGGCATGATGGAGGCATGATCGAGGAAGAGGCCCCCACCAGCGGAAAGGGCACCGGCGCCAGCACCATGGCCCAGTTCAGCAGGCCCACGCGCGACTGGTTCCTCGGCGCTTTTTCAGAGCCAACGCCCGCGCAGGAGGGCGCCTGGCATGCGATTTCCTCGGGTTCACACGCCCTGGTTGTAGCACCAACCGGCTCCGGAAAAACCCTCGCCGCCTTCCTCTGGGCGCTGGATCGGCTGCTCGTGGCTTCCTCCGCGGAAGCACCGGAAGCACCGGTTGCTGCCGGAGTTGCGGGAAACTCCACGGCCGCAGCGAAAGGCAAGCGTTCCCGGGCACCGAAGCGCAAGACCCGGGTCCTGTACATTTCACCCCTGAAGGCCCTGGGTGTGGACGTGGAACGGAACCTCCGCTCCCCGCTGATCGGCATCACCCAGACCGCCAAGCGCCTTGGGCTGCCGGCACCGCTGACCACCGTGGGCGTCCGCTCCGGGGACACCACCACTGCTGACCGCCGCGCACTGCTGAGCAACCCGCCGGACATCCTCATCACCACCCCGGAATCCCTGTTCCTCATGCTCACGTCCAAGGCGCGGGAAACGCTGACCGAAGTGGACACCATCATCATTGATGAAGTCCACGCCGTGGCCGGGACCAAACGCGGCGCCCATCTGGCGGTCTCCCTCGAGCGGCTGGATGCCCTCCTGCCCAAGCCGGCCCAGCGGATCGGACTGTCCGCCACCGTGGAACCCAAGGAACTCGTGGCGCAGTTCCTGGCGGGTTCAGCACCGGTGGAGATTGTTGCCCCTCCTGCCAGGAAGAACTGGGACCTCACCGTCTCGGTCCCGGTGGAGGACATGTCCGACCTCCAGGGCGCCGCGGGGGCTTTCGACTCCGGCCCCGCCTCCGGACTCCAGCCGCAGGCATCGATCTGGCCGCACGTGGAAGAGAAGATCGTGGACCTGGTGCTGGCCAACCAGTCCACCATCGTGTTCGCTAACTCCCGCCGCCTCTCGGAGCGCCTTACGGCCAGGCTCAACGAGATTTACGCGGAGCGGCAGCTGGTGGCGGCCGGCGGCGGCTGGGATGACCCGGCCCAGCAGGCAGCGGCGCCCGGCGTTCCCGCCTCCACCCCGGCGCACATGATGGCGCAGGCTGGAAGCTCTGCGGGGGCAGATCCGGTGCTGGCCCGCGCGCACCACGGCTCCGTTTCGAAGGACCAGCGGGCGCTCATCGAGGACGACCTGAAATCCGGCCGGCTGCGGTGCGTGGTAGCCACGTCCTCCCTGGAGCTCGGCATCGACATGGGCGCCGTGGACCTGGTGGTGCAGGTGGAATCGCCGCCGTCCGTGGCCAGCGGCCTGCAGCGGGTGGGCCGGGCAGGGCACCAGGTGGGCGAAGTCTCGCAGGGCGTCCTCTTCCCGAAGCACCGGGCGGACCTCGTGCACACCGCCATCACGGTGGAGCGGATGCTCGGCGGGAAGATCGAGCGCCTCAGCATCCCCGCCAACCCGCTGGACATCCTGGCCCAGCAGACCGTTGCCGCCACCGCGTTGGGCAGCATCGACGTCGAGGACTGGTTTGCCACCGTGCGGCGCTCGGCGCCCTTCGCGTCACTCCCCCGCTCAGCGTTCGAAGCCACCCTGGACCTGCTAGCCGGACGCTACCCGTCCGACGAATTCGCCGAACTCCGCCCACGGATCATCTGGGACCGCAACGCGGGCACCATCGAGGGCCGGCCGGGCGCGCAGCGCTTGGCGGTGACCTCCGGCGGGACCATTCCCGACCGCGGGCTTTTCGGTGTGTACATCATCGGCACGGAGGTGGAAGGATCAGCCTCCCCCGCCACGGATGGCAAACCGGCGCCCGCTCCCAAGGGTGGCCGGCGGGTCGGCGAGCTGGACGAGGAGATGGTCTACGAATCCCGGGTGGGGGACGTTTTTGCGCTGGGCGCCACCAGCTGGAAGATCGAAGACATCACCCATGACCGCGTGTTGGTCTCACCCGCCTTCGGCCAGCCAGGCAAGCTGCCTTTCTGGAAGGGCGATTCGCTCGGCCGGCCCGTGGACCTGGGCCGTGCCCTGGGCGCGTTCGTGCGCGAACTCTCGGCGTCCGACGCCGGCCCTGCCACCGAGCGCTGCAAAGCCAGCGGGCTGGACGAGTTCGCCGCGAACAACCTGATCCAGTACCTCACCGAACAGAAGCTGGCCACCGAAGTGGTGCCCAGCGACACCACCCTGGTGGTGGAGCGGTTCCACGATGAGCTGGGCGACTGGCGCGTTATCCTGCACAGCCCGTTCGGCATGCCGGTGCACGCCCCCTGGGCACTCGCCGTCGGGCAGCGCCTGCACCAGAGGTACGGCCTGGACGGCTCAGCGATGGCCGCGGACGACGGCATCGTTTTGCGCGTTCCCATGATGGAGGATGAGCCACCGGGAGCGGAGCTGTTCCTCTTCGATCCCGAGGAGCTTGAGCAGATTGTCACAGCCGAGGTGGGCGGGAGCGCGCTGTTCGCCTCGCGGTTCCGGGAGTGTTCCGCACGGGCGCTGCTGCTGCCCCGGCAGACCCCGGGCAAGCGGCAGCCGCTGTGGCAGCAGCGGCAGCGGTCCGCCCAGCTGCTCGACGTCGCCCGGAAGTACCCAACCTTTCCCATCGTGCTGGAAACCGTCCGTGAATGCCTGCAGGACGTCTACGACCTCCCGGCGTTGAAGGACATCGCGGCGTCCGTTGAGCGGCGCGAGCTGAGGATCGTCCAGACCACCACGTCCCAGCCGTCCCCGTTCGCCAAGTCCCTCCTGTTCGGGTACGTGGCGCAGTTCCTGTACGAAGGCGACTCTCCTCTCGCGGAGCGCCGTGCCGCCGCACTGGCCCTTGATTCCACGCTCCTTAACGAGCTGCTGGGGCGCGTTGAGCTGCGCGAACTGCTGGACGCCAAGGTCATCGGGGCCACCGAGCGCGAGCTGCAGCGGCTGGCGCCGGACCGGCGGGTGCGGGGCATGGAAGGAGTGGCGGACCTGCTGCGGCTGCTTGGCCCCCTGGCGCCCGAGGAGGTGGCCGCCAGGCTGGAACCAGACGGGGCGAGCCAGCCACCCGGCGTCCCCGGGGTGGGCACTGCGGACACCAGTGCCTCTGAGGAAACCGGTCACGTTGAAAGCCCGGTGGACGCCGGGCACGCCCAACCGGCGGAGGCCACCGCCCACCTGGTGGCCCTTCAGCGCGCCAACCGTGCCATCAAGGTGAACATCGGCGGCGCGGAACGCTTTGCGGCTGTGGAGGATGCCGCGCGGCTGCGGGATGCGATAGGCGTTCCGCTGCCCATGGGGGTCCCGCTCGCATTCATCGAACCCGTCGCGGATCCCCTCAGCGATCTGGTTTCGCGGTATGCCCGCACGCACGGACCCTTTACCGCGGCCGAGGCAGCAGCACGGCTTGGCTTGGGCGTGGCAGTGGTAAGCACTGCCCTGAAACGCCTGGCAGCAGACGGGCGTGTGGTGGAGGGCGAGTTCCGGCCGCATGCAGGGCCACCGGAAACCGCCCCAAACACCACCGGTGGTGCCGCCGGAGACGGCACTGAACCGGAGGAAAGCCCGCCGGCAAGTGAACCACCCGCGCCCAGCCTTTCCCCGCACACGGTGGTCAGCGAATGGTGCGACGCCGAGGTCCTGCGCAAGCTCCGCCGTCGTTCGCTGGCAGCCCTCCGCGCGGAAGTGGAACCGGTGGACGCGGCAGCCTACGGGCGCTTCCTGCCCGCCTGGCAGCATGTCAGGACACCCGGCGGAGGGCGCGGCCAGCCGTCGCTGCGGGGGCTGGACGGCATCATCACCGCCGTCGACCAGCTTTCCGGGGTCCCCATTCCGGCGTCGGCCTGGGAACCGCTGGTCCTTGCCGGCAGGGTCTCCAACTACCAGCCGGCCATGCTGGATGAACTGATGGCCGCCGGGGAGGTGCTGTGGTCAGGCGCCGGAGCCCTGCCGGGAAACGACGGCTGGATCAGCCTCCACCTTGCCGACTCCGCCGAACTGACGCTGAATCCTGCCATCGAATACGAACCCGGGGATGCGCAGCAGCGCCTCCTGGAGCACCTTCGCAACAACGGCGGCGGCTACTTCTTCAGGCAGCTGACGGACGTCGCCGGGGGCATGGATGCCGTCCTCAGCGACCAGGAAGTGGTGACGGCACTCTGGGACCTGGCATGGGCGGGCCGGATCACCGGGGATACGTTCGCCCCGGTCCGCGCGCTGATCGCCGGTGGCCACACCGCGCACCGGCAGGTGGCCCGCGCACCCCGCGCCAGGGCACCCCGGCTCAGCAGGCTGGGCCGTTCCCACGGGAGCGGGCTCATGGGATCGCCAGGCCTGGCGGGCGGCAGGTACAGCGCGTCGGCCGGAGGTGCGTCAACTCCCCCGATGGCCGCCGGCCGCTGGTCTGCCCTGCCGCAACCGGAACTGGACCCCACCATCCACGCCCGTGCCACGGCTGAACTCCTGCTGGACCGCTACGGCGTGGTCACCAGGGGGTCCGTGATGGCGGAACAGATCCTGGGCGGCTTCGGCCTCATGTACAAGGTCCTCGCGAGGCTGGAGGAAGCCGGACGCTGCCGGCGGGGCTACTTCATCGAGCATTTGGGTGCGGCCCAGTTCGCCGTTCCGGCCACTGTTGACCGGCTTCGTTCCTACTCGGAGGACACGCAGCTCGCCCGGCCCGAACCCGTTGCCCTCGCGCTGGCAGCAACGGACCCTGCCAACCCGTACGGAGCGGCCCTCCCCTGGCCGGCCCTCCAGGACGACGCCGGTACTGGGCACCGTCCCGGGCGGAAGGCAGGTGCCCTGGTGGTGCTGGTGGACGGGGCGCTGGTCCTTTACGTGGAGCGGGGCGGCAAGACACTGCTGGCCTTCAGCGGCGATGAAGCCGTCCTCTCGGCCGCCGGCGCGGCACTGGTGGGCGTGGTGACCCGGGGAGCCGTGGACAAACTGATCATGGAGAAGGTAAACGGGCACGGCATTTTGGATACCCCTATAGCTGCCGCGCTGAGCTCGGCCGGCGCCTATTCCACCCCGAAAGGACTGAGGATCCGTGCCTGAGGGCGATTCCGTCTGGCGGGCAGCCAACCAGCTGCACCAGGCCCTGCAAGGACAAAAGCTCCTTGCTTCCGATTTCCGCGTGCCCCGCTTTGCCACCCTCAACCTTGCCGGCTGGACCGTTGCGGAGGTGGTGCCCCGCGGCAAACACCTGCTGATGCGTGTGGTGGGGCCCGACGACAAAAAGCTCACCATCCATTCGCACCTGAAAATGGAGGGAACCTGGCAGGTGTACCCGCCCGGCGGAAGATGGCGGAAACCCGGCTACACAGCCCGGTGCGTGCTGCGCACCGCCGCAGCGGACGCCGTCGGATTTTCCTTGGGGATTGTTGAGGTCGTTGCCACCGCCAGCGAGGACTCCATCGTGGGTTTCCTGGGACCGGACCTGCTGGGGCCGGACTGGGACCTGGACGAGGCGGAGCGGCGGGTCCGTTCCGCCCCGGACGTCCCCATCGGCGTGGCGCTGCTGGACCAGCGCAACCTGGCCGGGATCGGCAACATCTACCGCTGCGAAACATGCTTCCTGTCCGGCGTGCACCCTGCCTCCCCGGTCTCGGCGGTCCAGGATGTGCGGACCATGATGACGGACGCCAAACAGCTCCTGGAGGTCAACCTGGGCCCGGGCCGCCGCGTCACCATCCTCAACGCCCGCGGCATGCCGGTCGGCCGGATGGCGGGGCGGCCCGGCTACTGGGTCTACCGCCGGGAACACCAGCCCTGCCTGAAGTGCGGGACGCCCATCCGCCGCGGCGTGCTGGGCAAGCTGAACGGGGACGAGGAACGGGACATCTACTTCTGCCCCCAGTGCCAGTCGCTGCCGGCCCAGGGGTAGGCCACCGTTTGGTGCCTCAGCTGTTGCCGGCCAGGGACGCCGGCGCAGGAGTTCCGGGGTTGCTGCCTCCCGGTGAAGCGATGTCTGCGCGGCGTGACGCCGGCACCATGAACAGCGGGAGCAGCAGCTGGACCAGGGGTCCGATGGCGAGGGCGTAGACAACGGTGCCCACGCCCACCGAGCCGCCCAGGAACCACCCGACAGCCAGGACCACTACCTCGATCAGCGTGCGGGACCACCTGACGGACCAGCCGGTGCGCCTGGCCAGGCCCGTCATCAGCCCGTCGCGGGCGCCGGGACCAAACCGGGCACCGATGTAGCAGGCTGAAGCGATGCCGTTCAGCAGCACCGCGCCGCCGAGCATGCAGATCTGCCCGCCCAGATGGGTCACAGCCGGAATCAGGGCGAGGCCAATGTCCGCGAACACGCCAACCAGGATGGCGTTGCACAATGTGCCGAAGCCGGGCCACTGGCGCAGCGGAATCCAGAGCAGAAGCACCAGGAAACTCACGATGATGACCACCACGCCGATGCTGAGCCCTGTCCTGCCGGCCACGCCCTGGTGGAAGACGTCCCAGGGGTCCAGGCCCAGTCCTGCACGGATGAAGATGGCCAGCGAGACGCCGTACATGGCGAGGCCGGTAAAGAGCTGGAGGAGTCTGCGGGTCAACATAAAGACGACTCTGGCAGAAAACTGGCCTTGAATTACATAGCCAGTTTGAGATACTGGCCTGATGTCATCCCTCACCGCCTCCGGTCTTTCCCGTCTCCTGGGCGAATGGAACGCCGCCGCAACGCCCGGCTACCGCGAGCTGGCCGACGTCGTACGCCTGCTGGTGCTCGACGGCCGGGTGGCCCTGGACACTGCGCTGCCCAGCGAGCGCGCCCTGTCTGAAGCCCTGGGCGTCAGCCGGACCATGGTGACTGCCGCCTATGGGCTGCTCCGCGAGCAGGGCTTCCTGACCGGCGGCCAGGGCAGCAGGAGCCGGACGCGGATCCCGCGCCTCACCCCGGCTGGCACCACGCTCTTCACGGGACCGGCGCGGAACGATCCGGCGCTGACCGCCCCCGGGCTCGCCGCTCCGGAAGGACTGATCGACCTCGCGTACGCCTCGCTTCCTGCCAGCGGCGAGGTGGTGCACCGTGCGTTCGCCGCCGCCCTCACCGAGCTGCCTGCCCTGCTCCCCGGCTTCGGCTACGACGCCTTGGGCCTGCTCCCGCTCCGGGAGGCAGTTGCGGCGCGCTACACGGCGGCCGGGGCGCCCACTACCGCCGGCCAGATCATGGTGACATCGGGGGCGCAGCACGCCCTGAACATCATCCTCCGCTCCCTGGCCGGCAGGCAGGACCGCGTACTGGTGGAGCATCCCAGCTACCCCAACGCCCTCGACGCGATCCGGGCTGCCGGCTGCAGGCCGGTCCCGGTGGCATTCTCCGCCGGTCCCGGCACAGGCACCCGCGGCGCCCGTGC
>NZ_JBJURL010000112.1:0-10088 GCF_046097905.1 Pseudarthrobacter sp. NKDBFgelt
GCAGGCGCCGGCGCGCCGGCAGCCTCCTCCGGGCCCAGGCGCCTCGTGGCTGTCACTGCCTGCCCCACCGGCATCGCCCACACCTACATGGCTGCTGACTCCCTCGTTGCCGCGGCCCAGGAGGCCGGCGTCGACCTGCAGGTGGAAACCCAGGGTTCCTCCGGCGCCAAGCCGCTGGACCCCGCCGTGATCGCCGCTGCCGACGCCGTGATCTTCGCGGTGGACGTTGACGTGCGCGGCAAGGAACGCTTCGCCGGCAAGCCCGTCATCAACGCCCCCGTCAAGCGCGGCATCGATGAACCCGCCAAGATGGTCCAGGAAGCGCTCGCCGCTGCGGACAACCCGAATGCCCGCCGGGTCCCGCACTTCGGTGCCGAGGAACAGGCAGAGCACGAGGCGGAGGAGAAGGGCGAGCACATCGGCCAGAAGCTGAAGCGGGCCCTGCTCACCGGCGTCAGCTACATGATCCCGTTCGTCGCCGGCGGCGGCCTGCTGATTGCGCTCGGCTTCCTGCTGGGTGGCTACGACATCACCGACGTAGCGGACACCGTGGTGGTGGAGAACAACTTCGGGAACCTGCCCGAAGGCGGCCTCGCCATCTATCTCGGTGCCGTGCTGTTCAAGATCGGCGCCCTGTCCATGGGCTTCCTGGTCCCGGCGCTGGCCGGCTACATCGCCTACGCCATCGCCGACCGTCCGGGCATCGCCCCCGGCTTCGTGGCCGGTGCAGTCTCCGGCTTCATGGGTGCAGGCTTCCTGGGAGGCATCGTGGGCGGCCTGCTGGCCGGCTACATGGCACACCTGATCGGAACCTGGTCGGTTCCCCGCTGGCTGCGCGGCCTGATGCCGGTTGTCATCATCCCGCTGCTCGCATCAATTTTCGCCTCCGGCCTGATGTTCCTGGTCCTCGGCGGACCCATCGCCGGCCTCACGGAAGCACTGAACAACTGGCTGTCCGGCATGACCGGCGCCTCCGCCGTCGTCCTGGGCATCATCCTGGGCCTCATGATGTGCTTCGACCTCGGAGGTCCTGTCAACAAAGTGGCCTACGCCTTCGCCGTGGCCGGCCTGAGCGCCGGCGCGGCCGACAACCAGGCACCGTGGCAGATCATGGCAACCGTCATGGCAGCGGGCATGGTTCCGCCGCTGGCGATGGCCCTGGCCACGGTCCTGGACAAGAAGCTCTTCAGCCTGGCTGAGCGCGAAAACGGCAAGGCTGCCTGGCTGCTGGGTGCATCCTTCATCTCCGAAGGTGCCATCCCGTTCGCTGCCGCCGATCCGCTGCGCGTTATTCCTGCCAGCATGCTGGGCGGCGCCCTCACCGGCGCGCTGACCATGGCCTTCGGCGTCACATCGCAAGCACCCCACGGCGGCATCTTCGTGTTCTTCGCCATCGGCAACGTGCTGATGTTCGTCCTCTCGATCATTGCCGGTACCATCGTCACTGCCCTGGCCGTGGTGGCACTGAAGCGCTGGGCAGCCCCCAAGACCGCTGATACCGTGGAATCCGTTCCCGCAACGGTCTGACCCTAACCACCAAGCTATCCGGCACTGGACCTACAGCAAGCCGCAAGACAAAGGAGCAACAATGCCAGAACGCACCGCAACCGTCGCCAGCCGAGTAGGCCTGCACGCCCGCCCCGCCGCCATCTTTGCCGAGGCCGCAGGAGAATACGACCTGGACATCACCATCGCCCGTGAAGGCGAGCCGGCGGACGAGGCCATGGATGCTGCCAGCATCCTGTCCCTCATGAGCCTGGGCGCCTCGCACGGCGACGTTGTAGTCCTCCGCGCAGAGGGCGACGGCGCGGACGATGCGCTGAACCACCTGGTCCAGATCCTGGAAACGGATCACGACGCCGAGTAGCGCACCAGCCTCAGCGGCCGCCGTCGGGCCTTCCCTTCCCGGGAAACGCCCGACGGCGGCCGCTGGCTTTTAAGCTTCCCCTTGCCCATGTAGGTAGCAGCAAGTGTCGTTATGGACGTCCATAACGACACTTGCTGCTACCTGGTTGGGGGATCTACTTGGCCTTCTTCGCCGTGAACAGCAGGTACTCCCACTCCATCTGGAAGGGAGAGTCGCCGTGGGCATCACCGAAGGAATCAGCCAGCTCCGTCAGTGCCTGGTCCAGGGCTTTGACTTTGTCCCCGTCCTCCCCGATGTATTTGTAGACGGAGATGGTGGGACCGTAGTGGGACTTGAAGTAGCGGACAAAGTCGCCGGGCTGGTGGAAGCTCCGCACGGCCAGGGTCTGCTTGCGTGCTGCGGTGTCCGTGATCCTGTCCCCCAGCAGTTCCCGGACGTGGTCCTCGGTTCCCCACAGCGGAGCCGGCTGGGCGCCGGGGGGAGGCGGCGGGGCGAAGGGCTTCATGGTGGCGAACATCTTGCCGATGAATCCCTCCGGCGTCCAGTGGAGGAGTCCGATGGTACCGCCCGGTTTGCACACCCTCAGGAGTTCGTCAGCCGCCTGCTGGTGGTGGGGAGCAAACATGACGCCGAGGCAGGACATCACGACGTCGAACCCGGCGTCAGCGAAGGGCAGGGCCTCCGCGTCGGCCTCCTGCCAGTCCAGGCTGACTCCGCGGTTGGCTGCCTCACGGCGGCCGGCATCGAAAAGCTCAGGAGTGAGATCGCTGGCCACCACCTTTGCCCCCATCATCGCCGCGGGAATGGCCGCGTTGCCTGATCCGGCGGCAACGTCCAGCACGTTATGGCGGGATGTGATGCCACAGGCTTCCACCAGGATGGCGCCCAGTTCCAGGAGCATCTCATCTGCGAGCGCCGGGTAGTCGCCGGAGGCCCACATGGCCCGGTGCTTCTGTTTGAGTTCCCGGTCCGCCTTCGCTGCATCCGTCTGGCCGTTCGCCTTGGCTGTGCCCGTTTGGTCGTTCATGTCCGCGCCCCTCTCAGGTGGCAGGTCAGAGTGAATGACAGCACGCTGTGAGGCCACAGCGGAGGCTGTGATGCGACTCATTGTGGACGCACCGGGCGCCGCTGTAAAGGACCCGGACTAAACAGGTCCCCGCTACTTAAGCAGGTGCCTGCTACCGGAAAGCAAGCAAGCTTAGTAGTTTCTTAGTCATGGCATCGAGCAACGAAGCAGGCACCGCAGTCAGCGTTCCATCACGCCGGCTTGCGCGCCCGCGTGCCGGCAGCCTTGCCGGCGGCGGTTTTCGCGGCAGGTTTTTCGGCGGTGGACTTGGCTGCTGCGGACTTGGACGCCGCGGACTTGCTTGCCGCGCCCTTGGCCTCCGAGGACTTGGCGGCGCCAGCCTTGTCCCCGGCCGGTTTCGCGGCACTGGTTTTGCGGGCAGCAGGTTTGTCCGCGGACTCGGCTGCATCGGACTTGGATGCGGCGGGCTTGGCGGCCGTGGACCGCTTGCGCGCCGGCTTGGCTTCTTCTTCACCGTCCCCGGCGGCGTCGCCGGAGTCCCCGCCGGCCTCGTCATCAGGGGTGCCGGCGGAACCGGACCCGCGTTTCCGGTCGAGGCTCCGCTTCAAGGCCTCCATCAGGTCGATGACTTCGCCCTTGCTGCCCTCGCCGGCTTCCACCCCAAAGGTTTCCTCCGTGTCCAGCGACTCGCCCTGCTCCAGCTTCGCCTCAATGAGCTGGCGGAGCTGCACCTGGTAGTCGTCCGTGAAGGAAGCGGGATCGAAATCCGCAGCCATGGACTCCACCAGCGCTGCGGACATGTCCCGTTCCTGCGCGCTGATCCGGATATCCGCCTCCAAGGACGGGAAGTTCGCCTCGCGCACCTCGTCCGGCCAGAGGAGGGACTGGAGCACCAGGACATCGTCCTTGATCCGCAAAGCGCCCAGCCGGGTCTTCTCCCGCAGCGCGAACTGGACGATTGCCACCCTGTCCGTGTCCTCCAGCGCCCTGCGAAGCAGCACGTAGGCCTTGGGCGACTTGGAGTCCGGCTCCAGGTAGTAGCTCTTCTCGAACATCATGGGCTCAAGCTGCTCCGACGGAACGAACTGCACCACGTCGATCTCGTGGCTGTTCTCGGCCGGAATGGCCTTGAGCTCGTCTTTGGACAGGACCACCGTCCGGCCGTCCTCCTCAAAGGCCTTCTCGATGTCCGAGTAATCAATGACCTGGCTGCAGACCTCGCACCGGCGCTGGTATCGGATCCGGCCGCCGTCCGCATTGTGGACCTGGTGCAGACTGATGTCATGATCCTCAGTGGCGCTGTAGACCTTCACGGGCACGTTGACCAGGCCGAACGCGATGGCACCCTTCCAAATGGCTCTCATTCATCAAGTGAACATCACGCAACGCCGCAGGTGAAGCCCCATGCCTGCCGCTAAGGACCGTGTCCGGGTTGCCGGGCGGGAACTGACCCTCACCAACTTGGACAAGGTCATCTATCCGGAGACCGGCACCACCAAGGCGGACGTCCTGGCCTACTACGCCGCCGTGGCCCCCGTCCTGGTCCCCGCAGCGTACAACAGGCCGGCCACCAGGAAGCGGTGGGTGAACGGCGTAGGAACCGCGGACAAGCCCGGCGAAGTGTTCTTCCAGAAGAACCTGGAGGACTCGGCCCCGGGGTGGCTCCCCCGGGCCGCCATCACCCACAAGGACCGCACCATCCACTACCCGATGGTCAACGACCCCGCCACGCTCACCTGGTTCGGCCAGATCAACTCGCTGGAAATCCATGTGCCCCAGTGGCAGGTGGACTCGCACGGGAGCCAGCTGAACCCCGACAGGCTGGTTCTGGACCTGGATCCCGGGGAAGGCGCAGGCCTGGAGGCCTGCGTGGAAGTGGCACTCTTGGCCCGCACCATCCTCCAGGACGTGGGCATGGACCCGGTCCCCGTCACGAGTGGCAGCAAGGGCATCCACCTGTACGCCGCCCTGGACCGGTCCCAAACCTCGGAGCAGATCTCCGCCTTCGCCCGCGAGCTCGCGCGGGCCCTTGAAGCCGACCACCCGGACCTGGCCGTCAGCGACATGAAAAAGGCCCTGCGCAAGGGCAAGGTGCTGGTGGACTGGAGCCAGAATAACGCGGCCAAAACCACCATCGTGCCCTATTCCCTCCGCGGCCGCCCCACGCCCATGGTGGCTGCGCCCCGGACCTGGGAGGAGATCAGTTCACCCGGACTAAAGCACCTGGACTACAAGGAGGTCATGACGCGGGTGCAGGACGGCACGGACCCGTTCGCCGTCGTCGTCCACGCCGGCGGCGACCCCCGCCTGGGCAAGTACCGCTCCATGCGCGATCCCGCCAAGACCCCCGAGCCCTTCACGGGTGCTCCCGGCAGCGGGGACACATTCGTGATCCAGGAGCACCACGCCAGCCGCCTGCACTATGACTTCCGGCTGGAGCACGAGGGCGTGCTGGTGTCCTGGGCGCTGCCAAAAGGTGTCCCGGAATCAAGCGGCAAGAACCACCTGGCTGTCCAGACCGAGGACCATCCTCTTGACTACGCCGGTTTCGAAGGGACCATCCCCAAGGGCGAGTACGGTGCCGGCGAGGTCACCATCTGGGACCACGGGACCTATGAGCTGCACAAGTGGATCAACGGCAGGGAAGTCATCGCCACCCTGACCGGCTCGGAGGGAGGCGGTCTGGGCGGAACCAGGAAGTTCGCGCTCATCCACACCGGCCGCGGCCAGGGAAAAGATCCAGAGGGGCAGTGGCTCATCCACCTGATGGACCCGGAGCGCCACGGCGGCCGGCGGAAACAGGCAGTTCCGGGGCAGGCACATCCCCGTCCTTCAGTTCCAGGACCGGAAAAGGACGACGGTGGGACGCTGACCAAGGCGGGAACGTCCGCCGCACCCGGTCCCGAGGATTACCGGCCCATGATGGCCACCCCCGGCGACGTTGCTGCCCTGCAGGGCAGCAATTGGCAGTTCGAACTTAAGTGGGACGGGGTGCGCGCCATCCTTGTGGCCGACGAAGAAGCAGTCAGGATCTTCAGCCGCAACGGAAACGACGTCACCCGGACCTACCCTGAACTGGCCGACAGGCAGTGCTGGCCGGACCAGCCGTTCGTGGCGGATGGTGAGATCATCGCCGTCGGGCCGTCCGGCCGGCCCGACTTCGGCCTGCTCCAGGGACGGATGAAGCTCACCCGCCCGGCGGACGTGGCACGGGCCCGGACTGCCATCCCCGTTCAACTGATGTTGTTCGACCTCCTGAACGACGGCGGCACGGACCTCCGGCGGCTGCCGCTCGCCACGCGCCGGGAACGGCTGGAGGGCTTCTTCACGCCGTCCGACTCCCCCATTGGGCTCTCCCCGGTACTGGAGGAACAGGTGGAACACATCCTGGAGAGCGCGCGGGAACTGGGCCTGGAAGGGGTGATGGCAAAGCGGACGGACAGCCGCTACGTGAGCGGGCAGCGGACCCGCACCTGGACCAAACTGAAAGTGGAGCAGACGCAGGAGGTGGTGGTGGGCGGCTGGCGCCCCGGCAAGGGCGGCCGGGAGGACACCGTGGGCTCCCTGCTGGTGGGCATCCCGGACGGCAGGAAGTTGCAGTACGCCGGCCGGGTGGGCAGCGGGTTCAGCTCCCGGGAACTGGCGGAGCTCCGCCAGACGGTTGAACGCCTGGCCAGGAAAACCTCGCCGTTCCAGGACGTCCCGCGCGAGGATGCCGCTGATGCGCACTGGATCTCGCCCGAACTGGTTGGCGAAGTGACGTACAGCGAGTGGACGGGGACGGGGCGGCTCCGGCACCCCGTGTGGCGCGGCTGGCGGCTGGACAAGGAGCCGTCGGAGGTAGTGCGCGAAGGCTGAGCCCGAGGCGGCTGAGTTGACCCCAGACCCAGGGGAAACGTCCTGGACAGCTCAAAGGGCCGGGAACACCTGGTTTCCGGTGTTCCCAGCCCTTGAGTGCATCCTCAGAGGATGGGTTTCCTAGGACGAGTGGGGCATTTGCGGCCGGCTGGTGCGGTGGATGGCCGTCACTGCGGCCCCCTGCCCCATGCGGCCGTGGCTTGCATCCCGCTCCTTCGGGTGCCGCCGCTTTCCGTTGCCGTCCGGCCAGGTGCGCTGCCCGGGTCCCGCCATCGGGGCAAGCGGTGCTTCCGCGCCCGGCATGTCAGGGGTGTTCATTGCCTCGGCGAGGTGGCTCGCCACCTCCGGTTTAATGTGCTTTTCCATGTTGTCGTCAGCCATTTGTTCTTCCTTTCCGCGGTGAAATGAAGTGCTACCAAGAGTGGCCGCTTAGGGCCTTGTACGACTGAAGGAGAGGCGGGCCGGGCGCGGGCCGCAGGCGTCCGCCTAAATGAAAGAGAGTGTTCCCATGGCACAACCTTAGGGAGGCGCGGCGCGCCTGTGAACCCCCCTTTTTGCCATGGCGGGAAAGGGCGGGCGACGACGTCCCGCCGGTTGCGCGGAACGGCCGGAAACGCCGTGGCCCCCATCACAATGAGCCCTCAAACCGGCGCAAAAAGCGGCGCTGTGGCGCATACCACATAAATAGTTCGGCGGCGGGCGCATCCGTGGCGGGCTTCCCCAGTGCTGGCAAGGGAATCGGCGGGGCCGGGAAACTCCGCTGAAGCTTTCGGGAAGACCCCGAAAAGGGCCGATCCTACGGCATCACAAGGCCGTCCGCTACGGCGTTCGCGTAAAATTGAAGGCCTGCCCAGAGCGGGGCAGCTACAAGTCGCAAGCAAATGACCTCCACAGGAGTTGCCCAAATGCCCACAGACCGAAGCGTGAACCACTCTTCCGCAGGCCTTAATACCGCCTCCGGAACCAACCCAGCTGCACCCCCTGGAGCGACGTCTCCGCCAGCTTCCAGGAATACCCGGAAACCAAAAATACTCGCACGGCGCCGGCTCAAGGAGTCGGACGTCAACGTGGTTGACCAGCCCATGCTGAAGAAAGCCCTCGGCGGAACCATCGTGGGCAACACCATGGAGTGGTACGACGTCGGCGTGTTCGGCTACCTCATCACCACGATGGGTCCGGTCTTCCTTCCGGAATCCGATCCCACCACCCAGACCCTGTTCCTGCTGGGTACCTTCGCCGCCACGTTCATCGCCCGGCCCCTGGGCGGCGTGATCTTCGGCTGGCTGGGTGACAAGATGGGCCGGCAGAAGGTCCTTGCCGCCACGCTGATGCTGATGGCAGCGAGCACGTTTGCCATCGGCCTCCTGCCCGGATACGCGCAGATCGGGCTGTGGGCCGCCGGGCTCCTGGTGCTCCTGAAGATCATCCAGGGCTTCTCCACCGGCGGTGAGTATGCCGGCGCCACGACATTCGTCAGCGAGTACTCCCCCGACAAACGCCGCGGTTTCTTTGCCAGCTTCCTGGACCTGGGCAGCTACATGGGCTTCGCCATCGGCGCCGCCCTCGTCTCGGTCCTGCAGCTGACGCTCGGCCAGGCAGCCATGGAGGAATGGGGCTGGCGGATTCCCTTCCTGATCGCAGGCCCGCTGGGGCTGATCGCCGTTTACTTCCGGAGCAGGATCGAGGAATCCCCGCAGTTCCAGGCCACCCTGGATGCCCAGGAGGACCTTGCGAAGAATGCTGCCGCTTCTGACCAGGCAACGGCCAAGGGTCCGGTGGGAATCGTCAAGGCCTACTGGCGCTCCATCATTGTTGCCATGGTGCTGGTGGCCGCCGCCAACACTGCCGGCTACGCCCTCACGTCCTACATGCCCACCTACCTCACCGAGTCCAAGGGCTACGATCCGGTGCACGGCACCCTGCTGACCATCCCCGTGCTGGTGGTCATGAGCCTCTGCATTCCGCTCACCGGAAAGTTGTCGGACCGGATCGGCCGCAGGCCCGTCCTGTGGATCGGGGCAGTCAGCACGGTGGTCCTGGCCATTCCGGCCTTCCAGCTGATCGGCATCGGTGAGATCTGGTCCACCCTGGCCGGCCTGGCGCTGATTGCGTTCCCCGTGACCTTCTACGTTGCCAACCTGGCCTCGGCCCTCCCGGCGCAGTTCCCCACCTCCAGCCGGTACGGAGCCATGGGCATTGCCTACAACTTCTCGGTGGCGATCTTTGGCGGCACCACGCCGTTCATCGTCGCGGCCCTCATCGGCGCCACGGGCAACGACATGATGCCCGCGTACTACCTGATGGCAACCTCGCTGGTGGGTGCTGTTGCCATCTACTTCCTGAAGGAGTCAGCCCGGCGTCCGCTGCCCGGATCCATGCCCAGCGTGGATACCCAGGCTGAGGCCCGCGAACTTGTTGCCACGCAGGACGAGAACCCGCTGATCAACCTGGACGAACTCCCGTTCGACGAACAGGACATCACCGATTCACGGGACACCGGGAAGGTTGCTGCCGGCGTCTAGCCGGTCCTGCCGCGGCACCGCCTGCGGCACAACCCTTCCGGGGCACGTCATGCAGCCCCGCTCAGAAGGCCCGTCCCGCGTGTTTCCTTGGGGGAAGCACGCTGGGCGGGCCTTTGGCGTGCCAGTCACAATGACGCCCCATGTCCCCTGGCCCCTGCCGGAAATGACCGGCTGTGGCAGCCGGTGGTAACTTCCAGATGGCCGGTCAGGAAAGCAGCAGGAGGTGGGTGCCATGGAACGCGTCCTCCTGCAGGTGCGCGCGCTCCACCGGCTGGAGCCGGCCAACAATGACCATCTCGCCGCCGCGCGCGTGGCCCTCAGCGTGGCAGTTCCATCGCTCCTGCTCCTGGCGGCGGGCCGCACCGACCTGATGATCTACGCCGTCTTTGGTGCCCTGGCCGGCATGTACGGCCGGTCCGAGACGCACCAGCTGCGGCTCCGGCACCAGTCCCAGGCCGCCGTCGTCCTGCTCACGGGCGTGGCTGTGGGCGTGTTCCTGTCCGTGAACCACCTCCAATCGTGGTGGCTGGTGGGCGTGGAGGCCGCCCTGGCCGGCGTCGGATCGGTCTTTGCGGACCGGGTACGGCTCAAGCCCAACGGACCGTTTTTCGGGATCCTGGCACTGGGCGCCTGCGCCTCGGTACCAACGGTGGTGCCGTGGCAGGTTGCCATGCTCATCGCCGCGGGCTCCGCCGCGTTTTCCATGCTGGTGGGTTTCGGCGGCTGGTTCCGCCGGAGGTCCTGGCAGCGCGGCGCCGTCCGGGCTGCTCCCGGGGTGACCCCCGCCGGGCACCGGGAGCTGCTGGTGCACGCC
>NZ_JBJURL010000113.1:0-9917 GCF_046097905.1 Pseudarthrobacter sp. NKDBFgelt
CTGGGCGAAACAGGCAAGAAGAACGCCCGCGGAGGCCGCGACGCCGGCGGTTCCCGCGACCGCGGGGGCCGCGGGCGTTCTTCTTGCCTGTTTCGCCCAGGTCCTCCAGCACCTCGGCGTCAACACCGGCGAGGGTGCGCTTGTCGCGCGGAAGCCGGCCCTTGGTGCCTGCGGGAATGTCCAGGTCCTCAAAAAGATGCGGAGAAGAGGAGTAGGTTTCAATGGGCTCCGGCACGCTCAGGCCCAGGGCTTTGTTGATCAGTCCCCAGCGCGGCATGTCGTCCCAGTCCACGAAGGTCACGGCGGTGCCCTTGTTGCCGGCACGGCCGGTGCGGCCCACCCGGTGCAGGTAGATCTTTTCGTCTTCCACGCACTGGTAGTTGATGACGTGGGTGACGTCGTCCACGTCGATGCCGCGGGCGGCGACGTCGGTTGCCACCAGGACATCCACCTTGTTGTTGCGGAAGGCCCGGAGCGCCTGCTCGCGTGCTCCCTGCCCGAGGTCGCCGTGGATCGCGGCGGCTGCAAAACCGCGGTCCACCAGTTCCTCCGCGACCTTGGCCGCGGTGCGCTTGGTCTTGGTGAAGATAATGGTCCGGCCGCGGCCCTTGGCCTGGAGGATGCGGGCCACCACCTCGATCTTGTCCATGCTGTGCGCACGGTAGATCAGCTGGCGGATATCCCGCTTGGTGAGGCCTTCGTCATCCGGATCAGCAGCACGGATGTGGGTGGGCTGGGTCATGTAGCGGCGGGCCATGGCAATGACGGGGCCCGGCATGGTGGCGGAGAACAGCAGGGTCTGGCGGACCGCCGGCGTGGCTGCGATCAGGGTTTCGACGTCGGGCAGGAAGCCGAGGTCAAGCATTTCGTCAGCCTCGTCCAGGATGACGACCTTGACGTTTTTCAGGCTCAGGTGCTTCTGCTTGTAGAGGTCGATGAGGCGCCCGGGGGTTCCCACCACAACCTCCACGCCATTCTTCAGGGCTTCCACCTGGGGCTCGTAGGCCCGGCCGCCGTAGATGGTGGCGATGCGTGCGTTCCTCTTGCGGGAGGCCGTCTGCAGGTCGTTGGCCACCTGCACCGCCAGTTCACGGGTGGGGACGATGACCAGGGCCTGCGGCGCGCCGGGAACAGCGAGCTTTTCGTAGCCGGCGTCGTCCCGGCCCACCACCCGCTGCAGGGCGGGAATGCCGAAGCCCAGGGTCTTGCCGGTGCCGGTCTTCGCCTGGCCGATGATGTCGTGGCCGGAGAGGGCCACCGGCAGGGTCATGGCCTGGATGGGGAAGGGATGGGTGATTCCGGCGTCCGCCAGGGATTCCACGATGTCGGCGCGGACGTTGAAGTCCGCGAAGGACTTCTCCTCAATCTCATGCGGCTTCTCGTCGGAGATGATGGTCTCTTCCGGCTCGATCGTTTCGGTGCCGGAGTCGTCCGTCAGAAGCTGGTGGGTATGCAATTCACTCACGTGGAGTTTCCTTATTCATTTGGGCATTGGCGCTGCCTGCTCAACGGGCCGGCCCAAGGCCGTTCCGGAGCACGCTCAGGCGCGCAAGCAATTCCAGTGGAAGCCGATCGCGGGCTATCTAAAATGCTGGCACTGGTGACCAGCGGGTGTATCTCAAGATCGCGTAGGGGCGGGCTTGTTGGTTTCAAATCAAGGAAATCAACGACCGGGCATCCATTTCTACCTCTTCAGTCTAGCCGCACGGAAACGGAAACCCGGCTTTGGCCCGGTGTGCCTGCCAACCCGCAGGAGAAACCGCCCCTCTCAGGACAGGGAGGGGACCAGCTCGAAATGCACTTCCCGGGTGGCAATGTCAGAGGACACGAGGCGCACCCGGACCTTGGTTCCGGCCACCAGTTCGCCGGCACAACGGGCCGTGACGGCAGGCTCTGCAATCTGGATGATGCCGGAGCCGCCGTTGCCGTTGCCGTTGCGGCCGTTGCCGTTCTTTCCGTTGCCGCCGTTCCCGTTTTCCTTCTGGGGCTTGGACCCGGAGATCACGATCGCGTCGAACTCCTGTCCGATGTGGTTCACCAGGAGCGCAGCCTCCACTGTGTCCAGGGCCAAGCGTTCCATCCGGGACGCCAACTGGTCCGAGCCGGCCATGATCTCGGGAAGCGACGGCAGCGCCTCACGGACCCAGCCGGGCACCTCGCCGCCGTTGCACAGGGCCTCGCAGGTCACCAGGACAAAGCGGTCCACCAGGCGGCGCAGCGGTGCGGTGGTGTGGGCGTAGGCGGCCCCGATGGCGGACTGCACAGCGTCCTCAGGGACCGTGCCGTCGAACGCCGTATACGCCGCACCCCGGAAGAGCATTCCCGCCGAATGCATAATGGCCAGCTGGCGGGGATCGGTGGGGTCCAGGCTGCGGAGGTATTCGCCGTAGCTGACCTCACCGTCCCAGGGCTTCCCAAGTGCCTCCGTCTGGAGCCGGAAATGGTGCAGGGAACGCTCGTCCGGTGAGGGCATGGTGCGGAGGATGCCCACTTTGCCGGCCAGCATGAGCTGCGCCGCCGCCATTCCCGTCATGAGCGAGATCTGGGCGTTCCAGTCCTCCACGGGAAGCTGCGGGGCCGCGGCAATCCGGTAGCCGCCGTCGGGAAGCTGGACAATTTCCTGGTCCGGCATGTTCAGGCTGGCACCCTCCCTGGCACGCTCCAGCTCCACGCGCTTGAGCCCCACCTCTTTGAGGAGGACCAGGACGTCTGAAGGGCTGCCGCCGTCCAGTTCCGCCTGGGCGCCCTTGTAGCTGAGCTTGGCGCGGCTGCGCATCCGGGCCCGCCTGACCGTCACGGTTGTGACCTCGGCGCGGGCATCAAGGCGGAAGTCCCACACAAACGCGGAACAGTCCTGCCCCGGCAGGAGGCTTCCGGCGCCCTCGCTGATGACCTCCGGGTGCAGCGGAATGCGGCCGTCCGGGGTGTAGAAGGTCTGGCCGCGGCGCCGCGTCTCGGCATCCAGCGGACCGCCGGGAGCCACGAATGAGGGCACGTCGGCAATGGCGTAGAGCACGCGGTAGCTGCTGCCGTCCCGTTCAATGTGGAGCGCCTGGTCAAGGTCCGTGGACGACGCCGGATCGATGGTGATGAAGTCGATGCCCGTCAGGTCATGGGACGGCAGCCGCAGTGCCGACACCGCGGCCTCGGCGTCCTCCACTGCATCTTCCGGGTAGTCGCCCGGCAGCTCAAGCTCCGTCCGCAGGGCGCTGAGGGCAGCCTCGAGGGCGTTGGTGTGCTCGTGGACACTGGGGGCCAGCCGATGATGTGACACGAAAATCAGCGTAGCCCGAATTCCGCGAATAGTGCAGGGAACCGCCCGCGGGATGCGCCGCAGATCCGGCGCCGCGTTACGGGCGGGCGGCGTCCAGCGCGTCGAGCAGCGATGCGGCTGCGGCTGCCGGGTCATCGGCTTCCGTAATGGCCCGGACCACCACGATCCTGCTGGCCCCGGCTTCCACCACCTGTTTCACGTTGCCGTGGTCAATCCCGCCGATCGCGAACCAGGGCACGCCGCCGTCGGACTGTCCCTGCCCCTGCGCCGCTGCTGCCGCGGCCGCATACTTCACCAGGTCCAGCCCGACGGCGGCGCGGCCGGGCTTGGTGGGTGTTGCCCACAGCGGCCCCACGCAGAAGTAGTCGAGCGCCGCCGGGCCGGCGGCCGCGGCCAGGGCGGCATCCACCTGTTCAGGGCTGTGGCTGGACAGGCCGATGGCGGCGTTCCCGTTCAGCAGCGTCCGGGCTGCCTCAAGGGGAAGGTCTTTCTGCCCGATGTGGAACACCGGCGCTCCGGACAGCACGGCAATGTCGGCGCGGTCGTTTACTGCCCACAGCCTGCCGTGGCGGACCGCCGCCTCCTTCAGGATGGCCAGAAGTTCCAGCTCCTCGGCTGCCTCTATGGACTTGTCCCGGAGCTGGATGATGTCCACGCCGCCCGCGAACGCGGCATCCACGAACTGCTCGAAGTCGCCCCTGCTGCGGCGCGCGTCCGTGCAGAGGTACAGGCGCGCATCGTGCAGCCCGGCACTCCCTTCCGCGTTGATAAAGGCGTCGGTACCGGACGGACGGGAAGCGGCGGCAGGGGGGTGGGACACATTCATGGGAGCCAGCCTAATTCCTTTACACTGGGCTCGTACTGCGGGAGCCGCGGCAGCTGTCACAAAGCGCCGGGCTGAGAGGGCGTCAGAGCCGACCGCTTGACCTGATCCGGTTAATACCGGCGTAGGGAAGGAGACAATCGATGCCTGATGTGCATGGCGTAACCGGCACCCCTTCTTTCGGCTCAACAATCAGAGCCGATGTGGCGGTGATCGGCGGAGGAGCCATAGGCCACGGCATCGCCTGGGAAGCGAGGCGTTCGGGCCGTTCAGTGGTGGTGATCGACGATGCCCCCGGCTCCGGAGCCAGCCGGGCGGCCGCAGGGATGCTTGCGCCGGTGAACGAACTGCATTACCAGGAGGAGGACCTCCTGGAACTCATGCTCGAAGCCTCCGTCCGCTGGCCCGGTTTCGCTGCTGACCTCGCTGCGGCCGCGGGCTCGGATCCCGGATATCTTACGACGCCGACCCTCGCCGTGGGTGCCGACGCCGCGGACCGGCAGTCGCTGCTGGACCTGCGTGCCGTCCAGCTGGCCAACGGGCTCACGGTTGAACCGCTCACCATCCGCGAGGCCCGCCGCCGGGAGCCGCTGTTAAGCCCGGGCATCGCCTGTGCGCTTGATACGCCGGCGGACCACCAAGTGGACCCCCGGCTGCTGGTGGCCTGCCTCCGCCGGGCCCTCGCCGGGGATGCCGGCGTGGCCGGAAGCGGCGTAGCCGGCGCCGCCGACGGATTCGCCGTGCCGGACAAGGCATCAGGCCTGCTCTGGCGGGACGATGCCGTAGCCGGAGTAGCCCTGGAAGGCGGAGGGACCGTACTGGCCGGGGAGACCGTGGTGGCCAACGGACTGCACGCCCCGGAACTCACCGGACTGCCGGTGGACCTTCACCTGCCGCTGCGGCCGGTCCATGGGGACATCCTGCGGCTCGCGGTACCGGTGCATCTCAGGCCCCTGGTGACCTCGACAGTCCGCGGTCTGGTGCGCGGGGTCCCCGTATATATCGTTCCGAGGCAGGACGGAACCGTGGTGATCGGGGCAACCCAGCGTGAGGACGCACTGGGCAGGGGCGCCGTCTCCAGCGCCGGTGCGGTGTCGGCAGGGGGCGTGTACCAGCTTCTCCGCGATGCCCAGGTGCTGGTGCCCGCCGTCGCTGAGCTTGAGCTGCTCGAGTGCACGGCCCGCGCCCGGCCCGGTACACCGGACAACGCCCCGCTGCTCGGAAGGGTGCCGCTACCAGAAGAACCCGCGGGCAGGCAGCCCGCCCCCGGAAGGCCCGGCGCTCAAGGGTCCCGCCACGTACGGGGGCTCATCATTGCCACCGGATTCTTCCGCCACGGCATCCTGCTCACCCCGGCTGCGGCCGCAATCTGCCGCGAACTCATGGACGGCATCGAGGACCCCCGCTGGGCCCCGTTCAACCCCGGCCGGTTTTCCGCTGCTCCCTCCCACCTGGTTGAAGCGGCTGCAACCCCACCCAACACCCAGGAGACAGCATGAACATCACCCTGAACGGAACCGGCCGCAGCGTGGCCGACGACGCTTCCATCACCGCGCTCGTCAGCGAGGTCACGGGCCGTCCACTGGCCGCGGACGGCCGGGCCACGGACGGGCGGAAGCTGGGCGTGGCCGTAGCCCGCAACGCCCAGGTGGTGCCCCGCAGTCTGTGGTCCGCCACGGCGCTCGCCGAAGGCGACGACGTCGAACTTGTCACGGCAGTACAGGGAGGCTGACCACCATGACCGGAACCACCATCACCAACAGCCAGCTGTCCGGCGTTCAGGACCCCCTGGTGATCGACGGCGTCCCACTGGCATCCCGGCTCATCATGGGCACCGGCGGCGCGCCCAGCCTGGACGGCCTGGGCGCCGCGCTCCTGGCGTCCGGGACTTCACTGACCACCGTGGCCATGCGCCGCTATTCGCCAAACGAGGCGGGCTCGCTCTTCCAGCTGCTGGTGGATCACGGCATCCGGGTCCTGCCCAACACCGCAGGGTGTTTTACGGCGCGGGATGCGGTCCTCACGGCTGAACTGTCCCGGGAAGCCCTGGAAACCGACTGGGTGAAGCTTGAGGTCATCGCGGATGAACACACCCTCCTGCCGGACGCCGTTGAGCTTGTGGACGCCACGGAGCAGCTGGTCAACAGGGGATTCAAGGTTTTCGCGTACACCAATGACGATCCCGTCCTGGCCCTGCGGCTCGAAAACCTCGGAGCTACCGCTGTGATGCCGCTCGGCTCGCCCATCGGGACGGGCCTGGGCATCCTCAATCCGCACAACATCGAGCTCATCGTGTCCCGGGCCTCGGTACCGGTGGTGCTGGACGCGGGCATCGGCACGGCCTCCGACGCCGCCCTCGCCATGGAACTGGGCTGCGACGCCGTGCTCCTGGCCACGGCGGTGACCCGGGCGCAGAACCCCGCCCTGATGGGGGAGGCCTTCAAGCACGCCGTCATCGCCGGTAGGCTGGCGAAAGCGGCTGGTCGCATACCCCGCCGTGAACACGCGCTGGCGTCGTCGGCAATGGAAGGCCGGGCCGAGTTCCTGTAGGGCCCGCCGTCTGCCGGGTGGCGCCCTGATGCAAGGAGCAGCAGTGGCCGGCAAAGATGCACTTCCCCCGGAACGGATCGACGAAGCCCTGGCTGAACTGCCTGACTGGCGGGCCGGCAACGGCGGGCTGGTCACCGTCTTCAAGATGCCGACGGCGGCTGCCGCACTTGAGCTGATTGCCGCCGTCGGACGCCTGGCCGAGGAACAGAACCACCACCCGGACCTTGACTGGCGTTACAACCGCGTCTTTATCCGCTACACGTCCCACGACGCCGGGGGACAGGTGACCGGCCGGGACCTCGCGGCAGCCGCAGGAGCAAGTGAAGCAGCGGCAGCTGCGGGCGCCAAGGCAGAGCCGGCGAAGTATGTGCAGGGGCAATAGCTGCCGGCACAGCGTTAGTTGCCCCCAGCAGAACAGGCGGGTCGCTGAGCGCCCGCGCCACCAGCCCCTGTGTTCCTAACGGGCAGTGGCCGCCACCCATAGGGGTGGCGGCCACTGCCGGCTGGCTTGGAGTGCGCTGCACGAGGTGCTCGGCAGGCCTCAGGCCCGAAGGATTGCAGTCAGCCGTTGGGTATCCTGACGCGCACGTGAACGGCCGAGGTAGATGGCGGCCGTCGTTGCGGACGCGGCTCCGAGCACGATCGGCAGGACCCAGGGAATCCAGGTGCGTCCCGGCAGGTATCCGAATCCGGCGGCCATCAGGATGATCCATGCCAGGGCTGCCACGGCCACGGAAACCCCGGCAGGCACGCCGGCCCCGTACTTGGCATGCCGCTTGTCGTTTGCCCAGACAATAAAGCCTGCTGCGGCGGCGGCCAGTACAACAATGGTCAGCGAAAGCATGGTCCTCCTTGGGCTACGGGTGGTTCGTCGGCAGGCCCTAGAACTGGCCGAAACCTACGCGCCGTGCCTCTTCGGCTCCGATCTCCACGTAGCCCAGGGCGTTTCCGGGAACAATGATCAGGCGTCCCTTGTCATCCTTCAGGCGGAGTTCGCTGCCCTTGGTGATGGCATCCTCAACAATCTTGGCTACCGAATCCGCATCCTCGTTTGATTCCAGGACAATTTCGCGGCCGATATTCTGAACGCCGATTTTAATTTCCACAGGGGCCTCCCAGCCATTCACGTTCGTTGGTTATGTCTTATTTGTAGTCTAGGACTCTTTGGGGAAGCGAGAGATTCCGCGCCAAGCTAAACGGTAGATGAGGTCGCTGGCTACATCGAGGTCCAGGTTGCCGTCCGTTTCAAGCCAGTAGCGGGCACTGACCTGCGCCATTCCGGCGAGCCCCCGGCCCAGGAGCTGCGCCTCGAGATGGGGGAGCTTGGTGTCCTCGGCGATGACGCGTGCGATGGCGTCGGCAAACGTCCTGTTGAAGGTTTCCAGGCGTGCGCTGACGTCCGGATCATTGACCAGGTCCGACTCAAACACCAGCCGGTGCGCCTGGTCATCGTTGGCGATGAACTGGAAGTAGGCCCGCATGACGGCCTGCACGCGCTCGTCATTGTCCGTCGTGGAGTTCAGGGCCCCCAGCATGAGGTCCGTCAGGGACGCAAGGTGGCTCTCCAGCAGGGCCAGGTACAGCTCCCGTTTTGAGGGAAAGTGCTGGTAGAGCACCGGCTTGCTGACGTGGGCCGTCTCGGCGATTTCATCCATGGCTGCACCGTGGTAACCGTTGGCCACGAAGACTTCCTGGGCTGCCATGAGGAGCTGGGCGCGCCGCTCGTCCCGGGGAAGCCTGGCTGACCGTTGGCCTGCAGGACGCGAGGGAGCTTGCGGTTCGGCGGCCGGCGGGCGGTTAGCCCGTGCTTCATGGACCACGGTTGTCCTTCTTTCGTTGCAGTTACCTCCACTTTACTGCGGGGTAATATGACCGGGCGGTATCCCGGGGCATACATTGAAGTATGGCTTCGACAATCAGCGCAAATGTTTCACCTGTGTCCCTGGATCCGCTGGTGGAACCGGCAGCCGACCTCACCGCCGCAGAGGTGGAACGCTACTCGAGGCATCTCATCATCCCCGAGATCGGCGCCCTCGGGCAGCGGCGGCTCAAGAATGCAAAGGTGCTGGTGATCGGTGCCGGCGGACTCGGGTCCCCTGCGCTCCTGTACCTTGCCGCCGCCGGCGTAGGCACGCTGGGAATCATCGACGACGACGACGTTGACCTTAGCAACCTGCAGCGCCAGGTCATTCATGGGGTGGCGGACGTTGGCCGCCCCAAGATCGAGTCGGCACGCGATGCCATCGCCGCGTTGAACCCCCTGGTGGACGTCCGGCTGCACAATATCCGCCTTGATGCCACCAACGCACTGGAACTGTTCGCGGGCTACGACCTCATCCTCGACGGCGCTGACAATTTCGCCACCCGCTACCTGGTAAATGACGCAGCGGCCATCCTGGGCAAACCCTACGTCTGGGGCTCCATCTTCCGTTTTGACGGACAGGTCAGCGTGTTCTGGGAAAAGCACGGGCCCACCTACCGGGACCTCTACCCTGAGGCGCCCCCCGCGGGCTCTGTGCCCTCCTGCGGTGAGGGCGGCGTGTTCGGCATGCTGTGCGCGGCCGTGGGGTCGCTGATGGTGACCGAAGCGGTCAAGCTGATTACCGGCGTCGGACGTTCCCTGCTGGGGCGGGTGGCGCTGTTTGATGCGCTGGGCGGAAGCTGGCGGGAGATCCGCGTATCCAAGGACCCGGCCGCGGAACCGATCACGGAGCTGACGGACTATGAGGCCTTTTGCGGGATTGCGCCGGCAGAACAGGCGGACACCGAACATTCCGTCACGGCCGCGCAGCTCGCCACCATGCTGGCCTCGCGGAAGGCAGGACTCAAGGACTTTGAACTGGTGGACGTGCGGGAACCGGGTGAGCACCATATTGTCCGCATCGACGGCGCTGTGCTGATCCCGCAGGGCAGGATCCTCGCGGGGGAGGCCTGGGAGGAGCTCCCGCAGGACCGGGACATCGTGTTCCACTGCAAGGCCGGCACGCGGTCGGCCAACGTCCTCGCCGCGGCCAGGAAAGCGGGCTACCAGCGGGTCAGCCATCTCGACGGCGGGATCCTCGCCTGGGTGCGTGAGGTGGAACCCAACAAACCCGTCTACTAGGACGCTCTCTCATGTGATGTGGGTTAAATCGAAACGCTCTCTCACCTACCGCAGGAAAACCCGAAACCCTCTCTCACCTGCCAGCAGAGGGTGAGAGTGTCCCTATGTTTTTCGTCAAGCTGCTGTTGGTGTTTGGGCTTGGTAGAGGCTGCCGTCGCGGAGCATGG
>NZ_JBJURL010000114.1:0-9879 GCF_046097905.1 Pseudarthrobacter sp. NKDBFgelt
GGCGGAGGCTGCCGGAGCTGCGGGCGCGGCGGCGGGAGCTGCCTTTGCCTCGGCTGCGGCGATGACGTCCTGCTTGCGGATGCGGCCGCCGACGCCGGTGCCGGAGAGGGAGGTGATGTCCACGCCGTGCTGGTTGGCGAGCTTCCGGACCAGGGGGGTGACATAGCCCGAGTCGGATCCGCCTGCTGACGGGGCAGCTTCTTCGGACGCCGGTGCAGCAGCCTGGGGAGCGGGTGCAGCCTTGGGTGCTTCCTGCTTGGGTGCTTCCTGGGCGGGAGCGGCCTGCGGTGCGGGTGCCTCAGCCTTCGGTGCTTCGGCCTTGGGCTCGTCCTTGGCCGGTGCCTCGGTGGAGGGGGCCTCGGCCGGGGCGGCAGCAGCGCCTGAACCGATAACGGCAAGGACGGATCCGACCTCTGCGGTCTCATCCTCGTTGACGCGGATTTCCTGGAGGGTGCCTGCCACGGGGGAGGGAATTTCGGTGTCGACCTTGTCAGTGGAAACCTCCAGCAGGGGCTCGTCCACCTCCACGGCGTCGCCAACAGCCTTGAGCCAGCGGGTGACGGTACCTTCGGTGACACTCTCACCGAGGGCCGGCAGGGTGACGTCGTGGCTTTCGCCGCCGGCGGCCGGTGCCTCGGGTGCGGACTTTTCCTGCGCAGGTGCTTCTGCGGGAGCGGGCGCCTCGGTGGAGGGTGCTTCGGCGGGAGCCGGCGCTTCCTCGGCAGCGGGGGCCTCCTCGGCGGGCGCTTCTTCGGCGGGTGCGCCGCCGCCGGAGCCGTCCCCGATGCGGACCAGGGGAGCGCCGACCTCGGCGGTCTCGTCCTCGGCCACCAGGATTTCCTCAATCACGCCAGCTACAGGAGAGGGGATTTCAGTGTCTACTTTGTCGGTGGAGACTTCGAGCAGCGGCTCGTCCACCTCTACCCGGTCACCTACCTGCTTAAGCCAGCGGGTGACGGTTCCTTCGGTGACGCTCTCACCGAGGGCGGGCAAGTTAACGGATTCAGACATGTCGTCCCCGTTCTCCTTATTGATCTTTAGTGCGGATGATTGCTGCCGTTTGGCCAGCCTAGTGCACCCGGCATTCCGTGCCGGGTGCACCAGGCCCTTGGGTGTTGGGGAGACTAGCCGTGAAGCGGCTTGCCGGCGAGTGCCATGTGGGCTTCGCCCAGGGACTCGTTCTGGGTGGGATGGGCATGGAGCAGCTGGGCCACATCCTCCGGGTACGCTTCCCAGTTGACGATCAGCTGGGCCTCGCCCACCTGCTCGCCCATGCGGGCACCAATCATGTGGACGCCCACCACGGGGCCGTCCTTCTGCCGGACCAGCTTGACCAGGCCGGAGGTGCCCAGGATGGAGCTCTTGCCGTTGCCCGCGAGGTTGTATTCCTGGGTCTGCACCTGGTCCTCGCCGAACTTCTCCTTGGCGGCCTTTTCGGTGTAGCCCACGGTGGCGATCTCCGGCTCGGAGTAGGTGACCTTGGGGATGTTGATGTCCTCGACCACCACGGGCTTCAGGCCGGCGATTTCCTCGGCCACGAAGATGCCCTGCTGGTAGCCGCGGTGCGCCAGCTGCACGCCGGGGACGATGTCTCCCACCGCGTAGATGTTGCCGATGCCCGTGTGGAGGCGCTCGTTGGTGATCACGAAGCCGCGGTCAATGGTGATGCCCGCTTCCTCGTAGCCGAGGTTGGCGGTGACGGGGCCGCGGCCCACGGCAACCAGCAGCAGGTCGGCTTCGAACGTCTTGCCGTCCACCAGGGTGACCTTGACGCCGTCGTCGTTCTGCTCGACGCCCTGGAAGAACACGCCGGTGGAGAACTTGATGCCGCGCTTCTTGAAGGCACGCTCGAAGTTCTTGACGATGGTGGCGTCCTCGTTGGGAACCAGCGAAGGCAGGCCCTCCACGATGGTGACGTCCACGCCGAAGGACTTCCACACCGAGGCGAACTCGACGCCGATGACGCCGCCGCCGAGGATGATGGCGCTCTTGGGGATGAAGTCCATGGTCAGGGCCTGGTCGGAGGTGATGACCTTGCCGCCGAGCTCCAGGCCGGGCAGGGTGCGCGAGTAGGAACCCGTGGCCAGGACGATGTTCTTGCCCTTGTACGCGGTGCCGTTCACCACGACGGTGTCGGTGCCCTGGAGCTTGCCTTCGCCTTCGATGACGGTGATGCCCTTGGATTTGATGAGTCCCTGCAGGCCCTTGTACTTGCCGGCGATGATGCCGTCCTTGTACGCGTTGACAGCGTTGATGTCGATGCTGTCAAGGGTGACGTTCACGCCGTACTTGGCGGAGTCGCGGGCGTGGTCGGCCAGCTCCGCCGAGTGCAGGAGGGCCTTGGTGGGGATGCAGCCGTTGTGGAGGCAGGTGCCGCCCAGCTTTGCCTTCTCCACGAGGCCGACGGTGAGGCCAAGCTGTACTGCCCGGAGCGCGGCGGCGTATCCGCCGCTGCCGCCACCGAGTACCAGGATGTCGAATTCTTGCGCAGTTGCCTGATCGGCCACTAAAACGCTCCCTCGCGTGAACGATGACGCGATCCTGCGCATCATCTGGTCTTGGAACTTGCACTGCCGTGATTATGCCAGCAGGCCGATTCTCTTGCATTTGTGACTACCGTGGTTCACCTTAGCGAACCACTTATCCATGCTCCACCCTGGCACCACGTTTGTGGAGCGCTTGTGTCGAGTGTCACGCGGCTTTGTGGCACAGGGATCACCGGTCCCGCAAAGCCGCGTGACAGCACGCCGGAGGCGCGGCCAAAGGGGTCAGGCTGCAGCCAGGATGTCCTCCACGTACGCCACCAGGGTCCGGACCGTGCAGCCCGTTCCCTGCTTGTGCGTATAGCCATAGGGGCTCCCGTTATTAAAGGAGGGTCCGGCGATGTCGATGTGGGCCCAGGGGATTTGTTCCCCGTCCTTGCCCTTACCCACGAACTCGCGGAGGAAAACGGCGGCGGTCATCATGCCGCCGTGGCGTTCGCCGATGTTGGCGAGGTCGGCGACCTGCGAATCGAGGCTGGGGCGCAGTTCCTCGGGGAGCGGCATGGGCCAGACGAGTTCGCCGGCCCGGTCCGCTGCTGCCTTGAGGGGCCCCGTTACGCTGTCTGCTCCCATGACGCCGGCGGTCCGGTTGCCCAGTGCGATCAGCTGCGCACCGGTGAGGGTGGCAACGTCGATGATGGCGTCGGGGTACTCGCGGCTGGCGGCGACGATGCCGTCGGCCATCACCAGACGGCCCTCGGCATCGGTGTTCAGGACCTCAACGGTCTTACCGCCGAACATCGTGAGGACGTCCGCCGGGCGGGAGGCGGCACCGGAGGGCATGTTCTCGGCGATGCAGAGCCAGGCGGTGGCCTTGACCGGCAGGCCAAGTCCCGCGAGGGCCAGGACAGTGTTAAGGACGACGGCGGCCCCTGCCATGTCGCTCTTCATGTCGCCCATGCCCAGGGCCGGCTTGATGGAAATGCCGCCGGTGTCGAACGTGATGCCCTTGCCCACCAGCGCGATCTTTGAGGTTGCCTTGGCAGGGGAGTACTCCACCTTCACCAGGCGGGGCTGGCGTGCCGACCCCTTGCCCACGCCCATGATGCCGCCGAAGCCTTCCTTCTCGAGTCGCTTCTCGTCCCAGACGGTCACTTTGACGGGCAGCCCCTTGGCGAGGTCCTTCGCGGCGTCGGCGAAGGTTTCCGGATAGAGGTGGCTTGGCGGCTGGTTGACCAGGGACCGGGTGGCGTTGACGGCCCTGCCGATCAGAGTGGCCCGCTTGAGGACCTCGTCCAGTTCCTTCTGGCCGGCCAGTTCAGTGAAGATCACGGCGTTGCGGACGGGGTTTTTCAGGCCGTCCGTGGAGGACCGGAACTCGTTGAAGGAGTAGGCGCCCAGCGCGGCACCTTCAGCCACGGCCTCGACGTCGGCGAGGGACGCCGTCGGGAATGCCAGGGCAACCGTGGCCAGGCCGGCGAGCTGGCGGACGGCGGAGCCTGCTGCCCGCCGCAGGGCCTCCCCTGCCAGTGGCTTCGAGGCTGATACCTTGCCCACCCCGGCGAGGACCAAAACGCCCGCGCCGGTCTCGGGAAGGCCCGGGAGGCGCACCAGCTGGTCCGCCGCGCCCGTAATGCCGAGGGCCTTGAGGGAATCAGCCAGCGCCTCGGCGGACCGGGCGGTCAGCGGATTGTCCAGGAGGACCGGTCCGTCCGCACCCTGCCCCACGCCTATGACGACGGCGTCACTGGGGCTTTTCTTCAGGTCCCGCGAGAGGGTACTAAGGTTGATTTCAGTATTCTTGACCACGCGGATCAGTCCTCGATTCTCGAAAGATGTTCGGGCAGGGGTGCATGTTCGGCGCTCTGCCATGGTTGCCCGGGTACGGCCGTTCGGAACGCAGTCCGGGTGTCTGTGGGCCCGCCTGGCAGGCCAGTTCCGATCGTAGCCCGTCCCTGTCTGAGCTGGTGAATTTCGTGAGAGGTGCGCCACAGCCGGCGCCGGAATGCCCGGCTGTCCCCGGGCGTTGTACAGAATGTCCACCCACACCCATGAAAGGAACATGCCGTGCTTGAACGGATCTCCGGCTCACTGCTGGACCCCGATGCGCTCTATGCGAGCAACATTGAGCTGTTCCACAGCCCTGAACTCCGGGGACTGAACCTGGTGATGGGCTTTACAGGCTTCGCTGACGCAGGGCACGTGGTGAAGCAGATCAATGCCGAACTGCTGGACTCCCTCGACGCCGAGCCGGTGGCCGTTTTTGATGCGGACCAACTCATTGACTACCGCTCGCGCCGGCCGCACCTGACGTTCGTGGAGGACCACCTCCAGGATTACCAGGAACCCCGGCTGGCACTGTACCGGCTGATGGACGGGCTGGGTAAGCCTTTCCTGCTGCTGGCAGGCTTCGAACCGGACCTGCAGTGGGAGAGGTTCGCACGGGCCGTGGTGGGTATCGTGGAGAAACTCGACGTGAACCTGGTGACCTGGATCCATTCCATCCCCATGCCCGTTCCCCACACCAGGCCGGTGGGAGTGACAGTGCACGGCAACCGCCCTGACCTGATCGAGGGCATCTCCGTCTGGAAGCCGACAGTCGAGGTCCCCGCCGCCGTGGGCCACATCCTGGAACTCCGCCTGGTGGAGGCAGGACGGAACGTGGCCGGTTACGTGATCCATGTGCCGCACTACCTGGCCGAGGCGGAATACCCCACCGCCGCCGTCGCGGGCCTTGAATACCTGGGCGCAGCCACATCCCTGATGCTCCCCTCGGACAGGCTCCGCGAAGCAGGCCGCGAGGTAAGCCGCCAGATCGCGGAGCAGATCGACGCTTCCGAGGACGTCCAGCAGGTGGTGTCGCGGCTGGAGGCCCGCTACGACGAAAAGGCCGAGGGCACGGTCCGCCGGTCGCTCCTGGCGGACGAGAACGATGAGCTGCCCAACGCCGACGACCTCGGGGCTGCGGTGGAGGCGTACCTGGCCCGGGAGAACCCGGGCCAGTAAAGGGCTGGACCGATAAAAGCCTGCGGCGGGCGCCCGGGCATAATGAAGTGGTGACTGCACCCCGCGCCTGGCTTATCTGGACCATCGGAATTTTCGGGTACCTGGTGGCCGTGGCGCAGCGCACGTCCTTTGGCGTGGTGGGACTGGAGGCCACCGAGAGGTTCCAGGCCAGCGCGTCAGCGATCTCCTTCTTCACCGTCCTGCAGCTCCTTGTCTATGCAGGGCTGCAGATTCCCGTGGGGCTGCTGGTGGACAGGTTCGGCTCCCGTGCCATGATCGCCGGCGGCGCAGTCCTTATGGGCCTGGGCCAGCTCCAGCTCGCCTTCGCAGACAGCATTCCCGGGGGAGTTGCAGGCCGGGTTTTGGTGGGCGCCGGGGACGCCATGACATTCATCTCCGTGATCCGCCTGATTCCGCTCTGGTTCGCTCCTGCCCGGGTGCCGCTGGTGACGCAGCTGACGGGCATGTCCGGCCAGCTCGGCCAGCTGTTCAGCGTCATCCCCTTCGCCTTCGTCCTGCATCTCGCGGGCTGGACCCCGGCGTTCCTCATGCTGGCCGGGATGTCAGCCCTCGCCGTCGTCCTGACCCTGGTGCTGCTGCAGGACGTCCCGCCGGGAACCGCCCGCCCGCAGGCCCAGCAGGGGCTGCGGGCTACCGGGGCCTCGCTGGCCCGGGCCTGGCGCCAGCCTGGGACGCGCCTGGGGCTCTGGAGCCACTTCACCATCCAGTTCAGCGGCACCGTGTTCGCCATGACCTGGGGTTACCCTTTCCTGCTCTCCGGGCAGGGCCTGGACGCCGGAACGGTGGCGGCCCTGATGGCCCTCTACGTCGCCGCCGCGATGGCGGTGGGACCCTTCATCGGACGCTTCGTCTCCCGCCACCCGCTGCGGCGTTCCACCATGGTCCTGCTTATCGCCGGCGCAACTGCGGCCGCGTGGGCCGCCGTCCTGCTGACCCCCGGCCGTGCTCCGCTGTGGCTGCTGGCCGGTCTTGTGGTGGTGCTCGCAGTCGGCGGGCCGGGGTCCATGATCGGCTTCGACTTTGCCCGCACCTTCAACCCTGCACACCGGATCGGGACGGCCACGGGCATCGTCAATGTGGGCGGGTTCATCGCCGCCCTCGTGGCGATCTTCCTGATCGGGCTCGTGCTGGACATCCTTTTTGCCAGCGGCTTTTCCCAGGGCGTCCTCTACGGTCTGGATCCTTTCCGGATCGCCCTGAGCGTCCAGTTCCTGCTGCTGGGGTTCGGGGCAGCAGCCATGCTCGTGTGCCGGCGCAAAGTGCGGCGGCAGATGGCCGCCCAGGGTGTGGTTGTGCCACCGCTGCGTAGCGCCCTGGCCCGCCAGCGGCGCGAAAACCTTGCACGGCGCCGCGGCTCCGCCCTCCCGGACGAGTGACACTGGTCATCCACTAGCACTGGTCCTCCACAGGCCTGCTTTCCGCACATAGACGCTTTCCGTCCTTAACCGGCGCCGGCGGGCGGCGGAAGCTGGAGCCATGACTTCTCCAGACCACCTGACAGTCCGCAGCCCGGAAGACATCCTGGGCTTCATTCCGCACTCACTCGGATACTGGCCGGCGCAGAGCCTCGTGGCGATGACCCTGCAGGGTACGAGGCTTGGCGCTACCCTCCGGCTGGACCTGCCGGGACACGAGGTCCTGGCCGCACCGGCAAAATTCCTGCAGGCTGTCCTCCGCTACCTGGAAGCGGACAAGGAAGCTGACGGCACATTGCTGGCGTTCTTCACCAGCAACGGCAGCGCGTCGTCGCCGTCCCGGTACGACGGTCTGCTGGCCGGACTGGACTCCACGCTGGAAAGGGCCGGGATGCCAGTCCGCGAAGCCTGGTACGTCGGCGATGATTTCTGGCGGCAGGCCTGGTGCAGGGATGTTTCATGCTGCCCGCTCCCCGGCCGGCCAGTGCAGCAGATCCGTGACAGCACCCTGAACGCCGAGATGGTGTACCGCGGAAGCAGCGTTGGCCCGCAGCCGGAGGAGCAGGCACGCGCGCTTCCGGTTTCAAGCCTCTACCTGGCTGCCGTCAGGGAGGCTGAAACCGCGTGGTCCGCACAACTGGACCTTCGCCGGCCAAGCAGGCCGCAGTTCGACGCGGTCCTCAGGATCTGGCGGGATCTGCTGAACCGCCCCCAGGGGGAAGCCTGGCTGCCCGGGGCGGATCGCGACGGATTCCTGCGGGCGTCGCTGCTGGTCCCCGCGTACCGGGATGCTGTCCTGATGATGGCGGCAGCGGGCACACAAGCTGCCGAAGCCGGTGCCGGGCAGTTGGGGCTCTTCCGGGATGAATGCATGCTGGACCCTGTGGCGCCCCAGGAGGAATTTCAGGGGGCCTGGGCATCCGCGGATGGTCTGCAGGGCCGTGCGGCGGAGGGAGGACCGCCCCAGGAAGGGCCGCCGGGTGCAGACATCCCAGGCTACGGGGACGTCCTGATGGGCGTGGCACCTGCCGTCCCGGACTGGGAACGGCTCAACGCCCTGGACCTGGTCCTTGGGCGGCTTGCCGCAGCTGGCGGCCGGGCGGCGGCTGCATCGTTCACGGGGAGGGGCTGGATTGCCTGGTGCCGCGGCCGCGGCTCCTACTCGGCGGCCTATCTCCGGCAGGCCCTTGACGCAGAACCCGGGTACCGCCTCGCGGAACTGCTGCTGGAACTGGTCCGGCGCGGAACACTCTGCGGCTGGGCGGCACGGAAGGAGGCTGCCTGGCAGAAGTTCGGCCCGGACGCGGCGTGACCGCTCCCGGGGGGGGGGCGGGGGAGCGGCGGCAGGCGGGGCTGGACGGCGGGGACACCCGGCGTGGGCGAATGACGGGGAGGCCCGATTCGGGGAAAACATGAGACAATGGAGGCCGAGACCCGGTTGGGTCCGTGTATTGAGCGCACAGTCGTGGACCCCGCGGGGAACATAACAGCGGCTCCGGCAGTTGTCTTAACAGACTCTGCAGGCCGTGGTGGCGCTTGGTTTTCACCACGGACTTGACAGGGTCATAGTGGTGTTGCCCGTATGGTGATTCCACAGACCACCGCTAGAAAGGTTTTCTGTGACCCCGTCTTCCACGAAGAAGGACCCCGCCGCCCCGGACGAACTGTCCGCCGAGGAGAAGCAGGCTGCGACCAACGCCAAGCGTGCAGCTACGCGGGCAGCCAACAAGGCGTCGGCCGGTGCGGCTGCAGCGGACGGCAAGCCCGAGCCCAAGAAGCGCGGCCCCAAGCCCGGTGCGAAGGCGGCAGCCGCAAAGTCCGCTGCCGGTGACACCGACGACGCCGAAGAAGTCGAGGAAGACCTCGACGACATCGTCCTCGAAGGACCTGAAGTCGTTGAGGAGGACGCCGAGGCTAATCCCGCCAAGGCAGTTGCCGGCTCCGGCAAGGGCTTCGTCTACTCGGACGCTGACGACGACGACGCGCCTGTCCAGCAGGTCATGTCCGCCGGAGCCACGGCCGACCCCGTCAAGGACTACCTGAAGCAAATCGGCAAGGTGGCACTGCTCAATGCCGAGCAGGAAGTGGACCTTGCCCTCCGGATCGAAGCCGGACTGTTCGCCGAAGAGAAGATCAACGCGGACGACGGGTCCATGGATCCGAAGTACAAGCGCGAGCTTGAATTCATCATCCATGACGGCAAGCGCGCCAAGAACCACCTCCTCGAAGCCAACCTCCGCCTGGTGGTCTCGCTGGCCAAGCGATACACCGGACGCGGCATGCTCTTCCTGGACCTGATCCAGGAAGGCAACCTGGGCCTCATCCGTGCAGTGGAGAAGTTCGACTACACCAAGGGCTTCAAGTTCTCCACCTACGCCACCTGGTGGATCCGGCAGGCCATCACCCGCGCCATGGCGGACCAGGCCCGTACCATCCGTATTCCGGTCCACATGGTTGAAGTCATCAACAAGCTGGCACGTGTCCAGCGCCAGATGCTCCAGGACCTCGGCCGCGAACCCACGCCCGAGGAGCTCGCACTCGAACTCGACATGACCCCCGAAAAGGTTGTCGAAGTCCAGAAGTACGGCCGTGAGCCGATCTCGCTGCACACGCCCCTGGGCGAAGACGGCGACTCCGAATTCGGTGACCTGATCGAGGACTCCGAGGCCGTTGTTCCCGCGGACGCCGTGAGCTTCACGCTCCTCCAGGAACAGCTCCACTCCGTCCTGGACACCCTGTCCGAGCGCGAAGCCGGGGTTGTGGCCATGCGCTTCGGCCTGACCGACGGACAGCCGAAGACTTTAGACGAAATCGGCAAGGTCTACGGAGTAACGCGTGAGCGCATCCGCCAGATCGAATCGAAGACGATGTCCAAGCTCCGCCACCCCTCGCGGTCGCAGGTACTCCGGGACTACCTCGACTAAAAGCAGGATGAGCTGGAAAAGCGGCCCGCC
>NZ_JBJURL010000115.1:0-9818 GCF_046097905.1 Pseudarthrobacter sp. NKDBFgelt
CGGGCATCTGCGCCGCCGGCGGCGCCCCGGCTCCGTCCTGGTCCGTTCCGGGCGGCCTGGCGCGGGCGGCAGGATCGCTGATCGAAGTTCTGTGGACCCGGGGCGGGCGGGCCGGGGAACCACCGATGACCAGGTTCCTCGCCGAGCAGCTCTCCACCGCCCACTGGTTCGACCAGCGTGAAACCCGCCGGCTCCTGGACTGGGCACCGGCAGTATCCATTGACGAGGGCCTGGCGAGGCTGGCCGGACACTACCGCGCCCGGTAGCCGGCTGCTTTATCCGGCCTCCCGCGAGCGTTCCCTTACCAGCGGCCGTTCCGCGGCCGGGGCTGGCAGGCTGGGCAGGTGTAGGACGAGCGGTTCATGAACTGCTCGCGCTTCATGCGGCTGGACACGCCTGCTGCGGCGCAGCGCTTACATTCCAGGCCTTCGCGGCCGTAGGCGTTGAGGGACCGGTCGAAGTACCCTGAGGCGCCGTTGACATTCACGTAGAGGGAGTCAAAGCTGGTCCCGCCGGCGGCCAGGGCGTCCAGCATGACCTCCCGGGCTTCCGCGATGACGCGTTCCGCCTCGGCACGCCGGAGCGTGTCCGTGGGCCTGGCGTAGTGCAGCCGGGCGCGCCAGAGGGCTTCATCGGCATAGATGTTTCCGATGCCGGACACCAGGCCCTGGTCCAGCAGTGCCCGCTTCAGCCCGGTTTTGCGTTTCCGGAGACGCCGGTAGAAAAGGTCGAACGAGAAGGCCGGGTCCAGGGGATCCCGTGCGATGTGCGCCGCCTCTCCGGCGATCAGCGGAAGGGGCGATTCACCGAGACCGCCGGGGCCGCCGTCGTCTGTTGGAACCAGGTCCGTGACAAACAGGCCCCCGAAAATCCGCTGGTCCACGAACCGCAGCTGGTCGGGCATGCCGCTGCGCGGGCTGAGCCGGAAGCGGACTTTGAGGTGCTTTTCGTCTGGCACGTCCCTGCCCTGCATCAGGAGCTGGCCGCTCATGCCCAGGTGTGCCATGAGCGCCACCTGCGGGACGCCGGCAATCTCCCGGGTTTCCGCCGGCGCGCCGGCGCCGGTGTCCAGAAGCGGCATCCAGAGGAACTTGCCCCGCCGCACAACGTCCCTGACGGTGGCGCCCTGCAGGTTCCCGATAAAGTCCTCGGTGCCCAGCGCGTGCCGGCGGATCGAGCGTGGATCAACCACCTCCACGGCATCGATGGTCCGTCCCCTGACCCAGCTCACCAGTCCGCGCCGGACCACCTCGACTTCGGGAAGTTCGGGCACGGCTACGTTGCGGGGACGGAACCGGCGGACGCGGCTGCCCCCGGAGGGTTGCCGGCTCCGGAAAGTACCCGCCAGGCGTCAGCAGCAGCTTCCTGCTCCGCTTCCTTCTTGGAGTGGCCGGAGCCCTTCCCGTAGGCGGTGCCGCCGACGTGCAGGACTGCTGTGAAGGTCCGCGCATGATCCGGCCCGGCACCATCCACGGCGTAGTGGATGGTACCCAGCTGGCGGCTGGCGGCCAGTTCCTGGATGCTGGTCTTCCAGTCCGTCCCGGCGCCCAGGGCTGCTGCGTCCTTGAGCAGCGGGCCGATCAGGCGCATCACCAGCTGGCGGGCTGTCTCGATGTCGTTGGAGACGTAGGTGGCGCCGATCAGGGCCTCCATGGTGTCTGCCAGGATTGACGCCTTGTTCTTGCCCTGGGTGAGCTTTTCGCCCTGCCCAAGGTAGATGTACTCCCCGATGCCCAGGCTGCGGCCGATGCCGGCCAGCGCGCGGGTGCTGACGACGGCGGAACGCCGTTTCGCCAGGTCGCCTTCGGGAAGGTCCGGGTTGTCCCGGTACAGGGCGTCCGTGACGGAGAATCCCAGAATGGAGTCGCCCAGGAATTCCAGGCGCTCGTTGGTGGGAATGCCGCCGTTTTCGTAGGCGTAGGAACGGTGGGTGAGCGCAAGACGAAGCGTCCCGGCGTCAATAGAGACACCGAGACGCTTCAGAAGCTCTTCAGTTGAAGACATCATGTCAGCCTGAGTGGCCGATTAGACGTCTGCGACCTTGCGTCCCTTGTACTCAAGGAACAGCGCAGTGCCGGCCGAGTCGGTGACGACCTTTGCCTGGTGCGGCAGGCTGTAGGTGACCTGGCCGTTCTCGACGGTCTTCACCAGGTGGGGGGCGGTCGCCTTCCACTGGGAGCGGCGGGCGCGGGTATTCGAGCGAGACATTTTCCGCTTGGGAACAGCCACGGCTAACTCATTTCTCTCTAGACAAACACGTACACATCAATTTTGCCGGTCAGGCTTAGCCATATCAGCTAGGGCAGCCCAGCGAGGATCCAGGACCTCGTGGTGGTGCCCCGGCTCGTCTTCCAGGCGAACTCCACATTCGGAGCAAAGGCCCTGGCAGTCTTCCCGGCACACCGGCTGGAACGGCAGCGCGGTCACTACTGCGTCCCGCAACACCGGTTCAAGATCGATTACATCGTGCTCGACTCGACGTTGCTCTTCATTATCTTCTTCGTCCGAAAGCTCCACGCCCTCATAGAAGAAAAGTTCCTGCACATTGACCTCAAGGTCATACGCAAGGGGATCCAGGCATCGGCCGCACTCACCTGTTACTTCGGTGAGCACGGTACCTGATACCAGAATTCCTTCGTGTACGGCCTCAAGCCTCAGGTCCAGCTCGACATCCGAGCCTTCCTGAACGCCAATGAGCGCCACACCAAGGTCACCTGGTGCGGGTACATGTTCCGTCAGTGTCCGCATGCTTCCCGGGCTGCGCCCGAGGTCCTTGACATCGAACGCCAAGGGCGAACCAGCATCTCTTTTAATGAGAACTCCTGTTGAACATATGACCGACGTACCATCTTAGCCTGAAGAGCCACGGGGACTCAAACCGGCCGGCGCACAGTGCCGAAGTACCGGACAAGCCTACCCTTTCGGGTGCTGGTTGTGCGGAGGCTCGCCCGGGACCATCCGCCGCTGCACCGACCGGGGCACGTAGTCGGCCACGTTGCCGCCAAGGCCTGCCACCTCCTTGATGAGGGTGGAGGACAAGTGGAGATAGTGCGCCTCAGCCGGCAGGAAGACTGTTTCCACGCCGCTGAGCTGCCGGTTCATAGTGGCCATGGGCAGTTCGTAGTCAAAGTCCGACGACGACCTCAGCCCTTTGACGATTGCTGAGACGCCCCGCTGCCGGCAATACTCTGCCAACAGCCCTTCCCCTACGGGTTCCACCACGATGCCCTTGAGCGAGGCGAGGGTTTCCCGCGCCATCTCCAGGCGCTCGGTCAGGGTGAACCTGTAGTTCTTGGCCTGGTTGGTGGATACGGCCACGATGACTTCATCGAAGAGCCCGGCCGCCCGTGCAATAACCTCGAGATGGCCGTTGTGGATGGGGTCGAAGGATCCGGGGCAGACAGCGCGTCTCATGCTCCGAACCTACCCCATGGGAAGGCCGGGATACCATGACTGGATGCATGCACCACGGGAAGTTTCCGCGCCCACGGCTCCCGCTCCCTGGCAGCGCACAGCCCTCGGAGCAAACCTCCTCTCCCCCGGCGGAGGGCTGGGCGTCACCATCTTCGAGGAGATGACCACCCTGGCTGTCCAGACAGGCGCCATCAACCTCGGCCAGGGATTTCCGGACGAGGACGGACCACTGGAAATCCGGGAAGCCGCCCGGGCCGCCATCGCAGCAGGAGCGAACCAGTATGCGCCGGGCAAAGGCATCCCGGAACTGCGGGAGGCTGTGGCGGCACACCAGCAACGTTTCTATGGCCTTTCGCCCGACCCCGCCTCCGAGGTAGTCGTCACCACGGGCGCCACCGAGGCCATCGCCGCCTCGCTCCTGGCGTTTGCCGGGCCCGGCGACGAGGTGCTGACGCTGGAGCCCTTCTACGATTCCTACGGCGCGGCGATCGGCCTGTCCGGCGCAACCCACGTGACCGCCCCGCTGCTGGCCCCGGACTTTATGCCGGACATGGCAGCGCTCGAAGCCGCGTTCAGCCCCCGGACAAAGATTGTCCTCCTGAACAACCCCCACAACCCGACCGGCGCTGTCTTCCCGCGGGAGGTCCTGCAGCGGATCGTCGACCTGGCACGCACCCACAACAGCGTGATCGTCACGGATGAGGTTTATGAACACCTCACGTTCGGCGTCAGCCACGTGCCGGTGGCATCCCTGCCCGGAGCCGCGGACCGCACCATCACCATTTCCTCAGCGGGCAAGACCTTCTCCCTGACGGGGTGGAAGATCGGCTGGCTCACGGGCCCGGAGGACCTGGTGGCCGCCGTGCGGACCGTCAAGCAGTTCCTCACGTACAGTTCGGGCACCCCCTTCCAGTCGGCCATCGCCCTGGGGCTGGGCCTGCCGGACTCCTTCTACGAGGGCATCGCGGCATCGCTGCAGAAGAAGCGGGACATCCTGAGCGAGGGGCTCCGCGCCGCAGGGTTCGACGTCTTTTCCCCGCAGGGCACGTACTTCGTCAATGTTGACACTGCTCCCCTGGGCATCACCGACTCTGTGGACCTGGCCCGGAGGCTTCCGGCGCTGGTGGGAGTCGCTGCGATCCCCGTCCCCGTGTTCTGCCACGAGGAGGGTGCGCAGCGGACCCGAAGCCTGCTCCGGTTCGCCTTCTGCAAGAAGGACGGCGTCCTGCACGAGGCCGCCGGGCGCCTGGCTTCCCTCAGCGGCAGGCTCTGATGTCCGCCAGGCGTGAAACCCGGGCGCGGTTCCTGCGGACCACCGGGCAGCACGCGTCCATTGAACCGGATGCCTTCACCGAAGGCAGCTACGTCCTGAGCATCGGCGGGGCGGAACAGTCCCACGTCAACCTTGTCCGGCCGGAGGAGATCTTCTACGAGTACCTCCGCCGGATCGGCCACCTGGTGGACCTTGCAGCACCTGCCAGGGAGCCTGTCCGCGCGCTGCACCTGGGGGCCGGGGCACTGACCCTGGCGCGGTACATCCAGGCAACCCGGCCGGGATCGGAGCAGTATGCCGTGGAGCTGGAGCGCGAGCTGCTTGACTTCGTCCTGCGCCAGCTCCCCCTGCCCGAGGGCACAGACCTCCACACTGTCACGGGCGATGCCCGGGAATCACTGGCCCGGCTGGACCCGGAACTCCGGTTCGACGTCGTCATCCTGGACATCTTCTCCGGGCCGGAGGCCCCGGCGCACCTGGCATGCAGCGCGTTCTACCGGGAAACAAGGGATCGGCTCAGCCCCGGCGGCGTGCTGATCGTCAATGTGGGTGACGAACCGGGGCTCACACTGGTCCGGAGCCAGGTGGCGGCCATGCGGGAGGCCATGGCGGATGTGGCTGCCTTCGCAGAAGCGGGCATGTTCGAGGGCCGCCACCCCGGAAACGTGATCCTTGCGGGCACGCAGACCCCGTGGCCCCGGGACTGGACCACCGAACTGACCGCCCTGGGGCCGCACCCGGCGAAAGTCCTGGCCGGACTGGATCTGGACCCCTTTGCGGGCTGACCGCTGGGCAGGGCGGGCGCCGGCCCGGCTAGCGTTCTGCCTGATCCGCCGCTTCCGGAACGTCGCCCTTGTCAATGGCGTCAGGCACGTTGGGCTCCGCGTACCAAAGCCTGGTTTCGCCGTATTTCTTCTCCGCGAACCGGGCCAGGGCGCCAGGCCACTGCGGCTCCGGGGAACGGGATGACCGCTCCACCACCACCACGGCGATAGTCGACAGGTGCGGTGCGAGCTTCTGGAGCGCGGCATTCAACGCCACCTCCTCAAGCGGGTACGGCGGGTCCATGAAGACAAGGTCCCATTCAGCGGTCTCCGGGGCACGGTCCAGGAAGGGTTCGACCTTCGAGCGGTGCACGGTGACGGCCTTGCGCCCCAGCACGCCGTTGACGAGGTCGGCGTTGCGCTGGCACACAGCGCTTGCCTTCCCGTCCGACTCCACCAGGTCGACTGTCTGCGCTCCCCTGCTGCCGCTCTCAACCCCCAGGGAACCGGAACCGGCATAAAGGTCCAGGACCCGTGCACCGGCAATGACGTTGAAGGCATCAAGCCGGGAGAAAAGCGCCTCCTTGACCCGGTCCGTGGTGGGCCTGGTCAGGGAACCGGGAACGGCTGTGAGGGGGGAGCCGCCGGCGGCCCCCGCAATGATCCGGCTCACTGGGCACTCCTGTCTGCGAAGCCAGGCAATCCGGCGCGCACCATGCTATCCGCGTTCAAGGAACGCCTCCTTTTCCGGATTGAGGTACTTCTCTATCGCTTCGGCAAGCTCGGGACGGTCCGCCAGGGCGGGGTCCCCGCCCACGATCTGCTGTGCATCTTCCCGTGCCCGGGCAATAACATCCCCGTGTTCCAGGACCCGCAGCAGCTTCAGGGTGGAGCGTCCGCCTGACTGCGAGGCCCCAAGGATGTCGCCCTCGCGGCGCATCTTGAGGTCCTCCTCGGACAGCGCAAACCCGTCGGTGGTCGCGGCCACTGCCTCCAGCCTGCGCCGGCTGGGGTGGCCCGGCTCAAGTGACGTTACCAGCAGGCAGGTCCCCGGGAGCCCGCCCCGGCCCACCCGGCCGCGGAGCTGATGCAGCTGGGAGATCCCGAACCTGTCGGCATCAAGGATGACCATCAGGGTTGCATTGTGGACGTCCACGCCCACCTCGATCACGGTGGTGGACACCAGCAGCTTGATGCGGTTCGCCGCAAAATCGTCCATCACCCCGAACTTCAGGTCAGGCTCCTGCCGGCCATGGAGGGGTGCCAGCGGCACCCCGGACAAGGACGGCTCCTCCAACAGATGCTCGACGACGGCGGTCACCGAGGCGAGCTCCCGCCCGCCGTCGCCTTCCGTGTCCGCCGCCGGTGGCGCCGCTTCACCGGGACTGAAATCGCCGTCGTCGTCCGTTCCGATTCTGGGGCAGACGACGTACACTTGGTGGCCCGCGTCAATCTCCTCCCGCGCCCTTGCCCAGATACGGCCTGCCCATGCCGGGTTCTCGGCGAGCCCCACCAGGTGCGTGGAAATGGGGGCCCTGCCGGCCGGCAGTTCGTTCAGGACGGACGTTTCGAGGTCGCCAAAAACGGTCATGGCGACCGTCCGCGGGATAGGCGTGGCAGTCATGACGAGCAGGTGCGGGGGCTTCCTGGCCTTGGCCCGGAGCGCGTCACGCTGCTCCACGCCGAACCGGTGCTGCTCATCCACCACGATCAGGCCGAGGTCGTAGAAGGAAACATTGCCGCTGAGCAGGGCATGGGTACCGATGACGATCCCCGCGGTTCCGGATGCGGCATCGAGCATGGCCTGGCGGCGTGCCGCCGTGGGCATGGATCCGGTGAGCAGCGAGACCTGGACGGAGGCGCCGTCCGTTCCGCCCAGCAGGCCGTCGCTGGACAGGGGTCCCAGCGTGCGGCGGATCGAATCGAAATGCTGCGCGGCGAGGACTTCCGTGGGTGCCAGCAGGGCCGCTTGGCCCCCGGCATCCACCACCTGCAGCATGGCCCTGAGCGCCACTACTGTCTTGCCGGAGCCCACTTCGCCCTGCAGGAGCCGGTTCATGGGGGTGTCCCGGGCCAGCTCTCCCCCAAGGGTCTCCCCGACGGCGGCCTGCCCGGCAGTGAGGGTGAAGGGAAGATCGGCGTCGAAGCGGGCCAGGAGACCGTCCGGGACGGGCCTGCGGGCCGTGGCTTCCTCCGCGGCAAGCTGGGCGCGGCGGCGGGCCAGCGCGGACTGCAGCACCAGCGCCTCCTGGTAGCGGAAACGGCGGCGGGCCTGCTGCCAGTCACCGGCTGACTCCGGCTCGTGGATCAGCCGGTAGGCCGAGGCAATGGGGATGAATTTCTCCCGTGCCGCGATGTCGGCAGGGATGGGGTCGGGCAGGGTGTCGAGGTCCGCGGTTTCGAGCAGCGTGGAGACGGCCTTCTGGATTTTCCAGCTGGGCAGCTTGGACGTGGCCGGGTACACGGGGATGGGCATGGCGGCCATCTTTTCCGGATCGCGGCCGTTGTCACTGAACATGTCCTCGTCCAGGAGCTGGTAGTCCGGGTTGGTGAGGCCTAGGGATCCCTTGAAGCTGGTGACCTTGCCGGAAAAGAGGGCCAGCCGGCCCTGGAGCAGCTCCGCCTGGGCCTTGTAACCGTTGAAGAAGCTGATTTTGAGGGTCCCTGGCGCTTTGCCACGGTACTCCGTGCCACCTACCAGCCGAAGTCCCTGTTTTCCGTCGTCGTCAGAAACCACGACGTCGGTGATGGTGCCGCGCCGCGCCTGCATGCGGCGGGTGCTGCTGGACAGGACCCGCGCGATCAGGGTGACTTCCTCGTCCCGCGGGATCTCGCTGATGGGGGTCAGCTCCCCCCGGTTCATGTAGCGGCGCGGGTAATAGTTCAGCAGCCCCTCCACCGTGGTGATGCCCAGGTGCTTTTCAATGACTGCGGCGGAACGCTTTCCAAGCCGGCGTTCCAGCGCCAGGTCCAGTTCAGCGCTCATGCCCGCTGGAGTTCACTGCATCCGCTGCCGGATCGCGCGGCAGGGCAAGTTCGCTGATGCTGATGTTGGCGGGCTCACCGAGGGACCGGATGATCTCGACGGCGGGCTCCCCTTCGGGCACGTGGACGTGGACGCGCCACCGGTAGTTGCCCTCGGAATCGGGCCCGCTGCCCACCTGGCTCATGATGACCGATTCGCCGATCTCGTCCAGCCGCTGCCGGAGGGTGGCTGCGTTGAGCGGGGAAAGGCTGATGGTGCACATGACTTCCACGCCGTCGTCGTCCGGCATGGCGGTGTGGATGTGCGGATCCGACACGTCGTAGCCGTGCAGTCCGTCGAGGAGCTCGCTTTGGAGCTCCTCGCCCAGGATCGCCGAGCGCAGGCAATCGAGGATCAGCAGCATTCCCACCCCGCCGGCGTCCACCACGTGCGCGGAGGTCAGGGCGGCCAGTTGGTCCTCGGTGTGGATCACGGCTGCGAGGGCAGCTTCGACGGCGGCGTCCAGGGCGAGGCCCAGGGCGTGGTTGCTGTCGTCACCGTTTTGCCCTGCATCCACGGCCGCGGCAGCCCGGGCTGCCGCTTCCATGACGGAGAGCATGGTGCCGGGAACGGGGTCGCTCAAGGCTGACCAGGCGCGGATCTGGGCGCGGTTAAGCGCTGCTGCGAGGAGGGTGGATGTGAGGCGGGTGTGTCCCGCGAGCGGCTCAGCGGCGGCAGTCAGGAACACCGAGAGAAGCGTTCCCGAGTTTCCCCGTGCTTCCTCCATTGCGGCCTGGCCGGCGGTGGCCAGGACGGCGCCCACGTCCACCTGCGCGGGCTGGTCCCCGCCGGCGGACACAGCCCGGGCGGCCGCCCGCACGGTGACGTAGAGGTTTGTCCCGGTGTCGCCATCGGCCACAGGGAAAATATTAATGGCATTCAGGCGGTCGCTGTGGTTGCCAAGTGCCGTCTCAGCCTTGCCCAACCACCTCTTCATCGCTTGCGCGTTGGCGGCAACCTTAGTGTGCAAAGTGATCCCATCCCCCGGTGTCCGCGGACCGGCCCGCTATCGTGACGACCGGGCGCTCGTTGATTCCCAGTGCTTGTATTGAGCCTATCGCAGTGAATCCGGCGGGCAGCAGGGTGCCGGAGGGGAATGTGGCCAGCAGCCCGTGGTCTTCCCCGCCGCCGAGCACCCAGTCCCCGGCATCAGCGTGCAGGTGTTCCGCTGCGGGGCGCAGGACGTCCTTGAGCCGCTCCAGCGCACCCGGATGGAGGTCGACGGCGACACCGCTGGCTGCCGCCAGCCGCAGGCCGTCCCGCAGCATGCCGTCCGAGATGTCCAGCATCGCTGTTGCGCCGGCAGCCCTCGCGGCGGGTCCCGCGGCCAGTGGTGGCCGCG
>NZ_JBJURL010000116.1:0-9586 GCF_046097905.1 Pseudarthrobacter sp. NKDBFgelt
CACCTCTCCACCACACTCGAAGGAGCATAATGCGTGAACTTGCCAACCAATGCGCGCTAATTACAGGAGCCGGATCGCTGACGGCATCCGCGGAGAGGTTGGCGGCCGCCCACTCGGCGGTGGCGGCAGCGTTGCGGAGGCTCACGGCGGCTACCAGGGGGACCTCGCGGGCCAGTTCGTGGCAGAGTGCGGAGCCGTTGGGCGACGGCAGGACCACCCGGTCCAGGGATGCCGCGGCCCGGAAGCTTGCGGGGGATAGGCTGAGCCCGCACCCGTCGCGGGGACCGGCCAGCTGGGCGCCGTGGCGTGCGGCGAAGTCCTCGGCACCGGTGTTCTTCCACGGGAAAGGGAAGACTTCCGCTCCGCGGTCCAGGGCGACGCTGACGCAGGTGGTGAAGGACAGGACGTCCACCACCACGGCAAGGTCGGCACCGGACGCTACTGTCCTGGCGCCGTCGAGCCCCCACTCCATCCGGACGGCGGAGGGCAGCTGCCGGTGCGCCGCGCTTGCTGTCACGGTGTGGCGGGGGTTGGAGGGGGATGCGTTCACGCCAGTTCGCCTTTCAGGTTGCGGTGCGCGGCGTCCAGCCACAGCTCCTGTGCCCTGCCGCTGTGGAACAGCGGGTCCAGTTCCAGCAGGCGGCGCACGACGGCGGCGCGTCCGGCAGCGAAGTCGGCGTCGCCAATGTGCGCGTAATCCTGGCGGACGGCCGCAACGTAGCGCGCGTACTCCACAGGTTCCCCGCCGAGGACGGAGAGGTCGGCGTCGCAGAGGAGCGCGCCGTCGTCGTCCCCTGGTTCCGGGCGGTGGTCCGAGGTCAGCCGGACCAGCCGCCCCACCTCGTAAGCCTCCGCTTCCGGAAGGCCTGCCGCCTGCAGCCGCTCTTCGGCGAGGCGGGCGGACTCCTCCTCGTCCTGGCCGGCCACCCCGCGGTAGACAGCGTCGTGGAACCAGGCCGCCAGCAGGACCGTGCGTGGCGGGTCGGCAGGATCGGTGAGCAGGTCGAGGGATTCAAGGACGGACAGCAGGTGGGTGCAGCCGTGGTACCGGCGGTGCGGCTCGCTCCAGCGGTCCAGGAGGTCCAGGAAGAGGGCGTCGTGGCCGGGCATCACGGTGTTCCAGCGGTTCAGCAGCGGCACCTTCAGCGACTTGTTGCGCCGCCGGGCGGGGATGCGGAGGCCGCTGGCGATCAGCGTGCGGACCAGGATCCGGGCTTCGACCGGAAGGGCACCGGCAGCCACCAGGTCATCGAAGCGGCGCTCCGGGACGTCGTAATGGTCGCCGTCGAACGCCCGTTCCGGGATGCCTGCCGCGGCTGCGAACACGTGCAACTCCTCCAGCGACTCATCCGAAACGAGGTGGGAGAAGTGGGTTCCGTGCGCAGGCCACAGCGGCGGGTCGATGAAGATGGCCATGGGGGAAGTCTAATTGGGCGGGAACCCGCGGAGGGGGTGCGCTCCCGCCCGGTTACGTGGTGGCGGCGGCCGGTTTCGGCGCCGACCCGCCGGCAGTTCCGGCGTGTCCGGGCAGGCAACCGGGCAGGAGCGCACGCCGGGGCGGGAACACTGGCCATCCGGCAGCCCACCGGAGTGGCGCCCGGTAACCAAACGCCTCCGGTAATGCGGCAGTATTCGGCACTTCTATCCGTACCTGCGGATTAGACTGAATGCATGACGATTATCCGCGTGGCTGAGGCGGCCCGGTTCCTGGGCGTCAGTGACGATACCGTCCGGCGCTGGACGGAGAACGGGAGCCTCACCCCGGTAAAGGACGACGCCGGCCGGCTGGCAGTCGACGGGCTGGAGCTGGCCTTGCATGCGCAGAAGCTCGCGCAGCTTCCGGACGATCCCCACCGCACGGGCAGCTCAGCCCGCAACCGTTTCGTGGGCCTGGTCACCAACATCACCGCGGACAAGGTCATGGCCCAGGTGGAACTGCAGTGCGGGCCGTTCCGTGTGGTGTCGCTGATGAGCAGCGAGGCCGTGCGGGAGCTGGGGCTGGAACCCGGCTCCGTGGCCACCGCGGTGGTCAAAGCCACCACGGTCATCATCGAAACGCCGCGGGGCAAGGCGCTGTGAGGGGGAACCGGAAGCTGGCCGCCGTGCTGCCGGCCCTGCTGGCGGTACTCCTGGCCACTGCGCTTGCGGGCTGCGCCGGAGGGGGCGCGGCGGCCGGCAGCAGCACACTGACCGTGTTCGCGGCAGCATCCCTCAAAAGCAGCTTCACCGAACTTGCCGAACGCTTCGAAGCGGAGAACCCCGGCACCACTGTCACCTTCAGCTTCGCGGGATCAGCTGACCTGGCCACCCAGCTCAACCAGGGAGCGCCCGCGGACGTGTTCGCGTCCGCGGATGCCGGCACCATGGCAAAGGTGCAGGAGGCCGGCCTGGTGGACGGCGAACCGCGCGACTTTGCCACCAACACCCTGGCCATCGCAGTCCCGCCAGGAAACCCGGCAGGCATCCGCTCCTTCGCGGACCTGGCAAAAGCCGGTATCAAACTCGTGGCCTGCGCCCCGCAAGTGCCCTGCGGGGCGGCTGCCGCCAGGGTGGCGGACAGTACCGGTACCGTGCTCAGCCCGGTCAGCGAGGAAAACTCCGTGACGGACGTCCTGGGCAAAGTCATCTCCGGTGAAGCGGATGCAGGACTCGTGTATGTCACGGACGTCCGTTCCGCCGGCGGCAGGGTGGAGAGCATCCCGTTCCCGGAGGCAGGGGCCGCAGTGAACCCGTACCCTGCAGCCGTGCTGGCCGGCAGCAGCAATAAAGCCGCAGCGGGCAGGTTTTTGGACCTTCTGGCCGGCCCCGAAGGCCAGGAAATCCTGGCAGCGGCCGGCTTCGGACCGGGCAGCAAGTGACCGGAAAGCGAGTGACCGGGCACCATGCGACAGCGCGTGAAGTGAAGGGCGCCAGGTGACCGGCGGGCACGCGGGCCGCCAGGCGTACACCGGCGTTCCCCGCTGGCTGTATGCGCTGGCAGTCCTGGCTGCCCTGGTGGTGGTCCTCCCGCTCGCTGCGATGGTGGCGCGGGTCAACTGGGCCAACTTCATCCCGCTGGTCACGTCCGCGCCGGCCCTCGCAGCGCTGGGCCTGAGCCTGCGCACGGCGGCGGCCAGTACTGCCCTCTGCATTGTTCTTGGGGTGCCGCTCGCGGTGGTCCTGGCCCGGGGCAGGTTTCCGCTGCTGGGGCTGCTCCGCTCGCTGGTGCTGCTGCCCCTGGTGCTGCCGCCCGTGGTGGGCGGCATCGCCCTCCTGTACACCTTCGGGCGGCAAGGGCTGTTGGGCAGCACCCTTGAGGTGCTGGGACTCCAGATCGCCTTCTCCACCGCTGCCGTGGTGCTGGCCCAGACGTTCGTGGCCTTGCCATTCCTCGTAGTGAGCCTTGAAGGCGCCCTTCGGACCGGCGGCCAGCGCTATGAGGCCGTGGCGGCGACGCTGGGGGCATCGCCCGGAACTGTCTTCCGGCGGGTCACGCTCCCGCTGGTCCTGCCAGGGCTGGCATCCGGGGCGGTCCTTTCCTTCGCCCGTAGCCTCGGGGAGTTCGGCGCCACGCTCACGTTCGCGGGCAGCCTGCAGGGGGTGACCCGGACACTGCCGCTCGAAATCTACCTGCAGCGCGAGACTGACCCGGACGCCGCCGTCGCGCTTTCCCTGGTTCTGGTGGCTGTGGCCGTCGCGGTGGTGGCCCTTGCCTACCGGCGCCCCGGCGGCAGGGGCCCGGATGGGAAAGCCAGGAAGCAGGCTTCGGGCGAGCGGCCGACGACGGCTGCCGGGGCGGGCGGTGCCCTCACGTGACGTTCTCGTTCCAGGCAGCCGTGGCAGAGCGCGGTTTCGACGTTGGTCTGTCGCTGGGCGCCACGGAAACGGTGGCCGTGATGGGTCCCAACGGTGCCGGCAAGTCCACCCTGCTCTCCGTCATCGCCGGGCTTGTACGGCCGGACAGGGGGCGGGCCGAGCTGAACGGCCGGACCCTGTTCCACCTGGGGGACGGGGAGAAGCGGTGGGCCGCCCCCCACCACCGCGGGACAGCGCTGCTGGCCCAGGAGCCGCTGCTCTTCCCGCATCTCACCGCGGCTGACAACGTGGCATTCGGGCCGCGGAGCGCGGGGACGCCGAGGCGCCAGGCAATGGAGCAGGCGGTGCGGTGGCTGGACGATGTTGAAGCCGGGAACCTAGCGGGCCGCCGTCCAGCCGAACTGTCCGGCGGGCAGGCGCAACGAGTGGCGGTGGCCCGGGCTCTCGCCGCGGATCCAGGACTCCTCCTCCTGGACGAACCGATGGCGGCCCTGGACATCCATTCCGCCCCGCTGCTCCGGCGCCTGCTCAAGCGCGTCCTCGCGGACCGGCCGGCCATCATCATCACCCATGACGTCCTGGACGCCCTGATGCTCGCCGACAGGGTGGTCATCCTGGAGAACGGCCGGATTGCTGAGGAAGGCCCCACCCGGCAGGTCCTGCACAAGCCGCGCAGCGCCTTCGCCGCCGGGCTGGCAGGACTTAATTTTGTGGTGGGAACCTCCGCCGGTGACGGCATCCTGGCCGCCCGCGGGCATATTGCCGGCCACAGCGAGGACCCCGTCCCCGCCGGCCGTCCCGCGGTGGCCGTGTTCCCGCCGTCGGCCGTTTCTGTATTCCTCACCGACGCGCACGGCAGTCCCCGGAACTCCTTCGAGGTGGCCGTCACGGACCTGGAGCCGCATGGGGACCAGATCCGCGTGCGGGGCGGAGGGCTGGCGGCTGACATCACGCCGGCCGCTTTGACGGACCTGGGGCTGGTGCCGGGGATGACGGTGCACCTTGTGGTCAAAGCCGCAGCAGTGTCCGTTTACCCGCTGTAGGATCGTCCGCTGCGGGACTGTCCTGCATCGGGGGCAAGCACCAGCCCCGCCGAAATAGGGTCTGTCGCCCCTGTCGCCGGCCGCGTGGAGCTGTTTCGCTGTAGGCAAACAGTCGTCAGGAACGGCGCAAAACCAAAGTTGAGCGTAGTAGACTCAAGTTAATAAAACTGCCCCCGGAAGGAGCTCTCTTTGGACGTCAAATTCACCACCAAGAGCCAGGAGGCTCTCTCGGCTGCGGCTATGAACGCCTCCACGGCCGGAAATCCCCAGGTTGAGCCGGCCCACCTGCTCAAGGCGCTGATGGACCAGCGCGAAGGCGTCGCCGTGGCGCTGCTCCGCGCCACGGGTGCGGACCCGGACTCCGTCAGCGTCCAGGCGAGCAGCGCCATCAAGGCACTCCCGGCTACCTCCGGCGGCTCCAGCCAGCAGGCGCAGCTCTCCCGCCCCGCACTGCAGGCCATCCAGAACGCCAAGGAGGAAGCGGACCGGCTGGGCGATACCTTCGTCTCCACCGAGGTCCTCCTCCTGGGCCTCTCGGCCGGCAACGATGCCGCGGCCCGCCTGCTGCGCGACGCCGGCGCCTCCCATGAAGCGCTGCTCGCCGCCCTGCCGGGTGTCCGCGGCGACGGGAAGGTCACCAGCCCGGATCCGGAGAACACGTTCCAGTCCCTGGAAAAGTTCGGCACGGACCTGACCGCCATGGCCCGCTCCGGCAAGCTTGATCCCGTGATCGGCCGGGACGCCGAAATCCGCCGGATTGTCCAGGTCCTGAGCCGCCGCACCAAGAACAACCCCGTGATCATCGGTGAGCCCGGCGTCGGCAAGACCGCCGTGGTGGAGGGCCTGGCCCAGCGCATCGTGGCCGGGGACGTGCCGGAAAGCCTCCGCGGCAAGACCCTCATCGCCCTGGACCTCGCATCCATGGTGGCGGGCGCCAAGTACCGCGGCGAGTTCGAGGAGCGGCTCAAGGCTGTCCTGGAGGAGATCAAGAACTCCGAGGGCCAGATCGTCACGTTCATCGACGAGATCCACACCGTGGTGGGCGCAGGCGCCACCGGTGACTCCTCCATGGACGCCGGCAACATGCTCAAGCCCATGCTGGCCCGCGGTGAGCTGCGGCTGATCGGCGCCACCACCCTGGACGAGTACCGGGAAAACATCGAAAAGGACCCGGCGCTGGAGCGCAGGTTCCAGCAGGTGTACGTGGGCGAGCCGAGCGTGGAGGACACCATCGGCATCCTTCGCGGCCTGAAGGAGCGTTACGAGGCGCACCACAAGGTGACCATCGCGGATGCCGCGCTGGTGGCTGCCGCCACGCTCTCCAACCGCTACATTTCCGGCCGGCAGCTGCCGGACAAGGCGATCGACCTGGTGGACGAGGCCGCATCCCGGCTCCGCATGGAGATCGACTCGGCGCCCGAGGAAATCGACCAGCTGCAGCGGCTGGTGGACCGGCTCACCATGGAGGAGCTGGCCCTCCAGGACGAAAAGGACGCCGCGTCAATTGAGCGGCTGGCCGCACTCCGGGCGGACAAGGCGGATAAGGAAGAGGAGCTGAACGCGCTTAAGGCGCGCTGGGAGGCCGAAAAGGCAGGCCTCAACCGGGTGGGCGACCTCAAGGCCAAGCTGGATGAACTGCGCAGCGCCTATGACAAGGCCGCCCGCGAAGGTGACCTGGAAACAGCCTCCCGCATCCTCTACGGCGAGATTCCCGCCCTGGAACGCGAGCTGAACGTGGCAGCGGAAGCCGAGGCCGCCGTCGTGGACAAATCCACGCAGATGGTTGCCGAGCAGGTGACCGCTGACGATATCGCCGAGGTCATCTCCGCCTGGACCGGCATCCCGGCCGGGCGCATGCTGCAGGGCGAGAGCCAGAAGCTGCTCCACATGGAGGAGGAACTGGGCAAGCGGCTGATCGGCCAGGCGAAGGCCGTCACTGCTGTCTCCGACGCTGTCCGGCGCGCGCGGGCCGGCATCAGCGACCCCAACCGCCCCACCGGATCGTTCCTCTTCCTGGGGCCCACCGGCGTCGGAAAGACGGAGCTGGCCAAGGCGCTGGCGGACTTCCTGTTCGACGACGAACGCGCCATGGTGCGCATTGACATGTCCGAGTACGGGGAGAAACACTCCGTGGCCCGGCTGGTGGGTGCGCCTCCGGGGTACGTGGGCTACGAGGAAGGCGGCCAGCTCACCGAAGCCGTCCGCCGCCGCCCGTACTCGGTTGTGCTCCTGGACGAGGTGGAGAAGGCCCACCCCGAGGTCTTCGACATCCTCCTGCAGGTGCTCGACGACGGCCGGCTCACCGACGGGCAGGGCCGCACCGTGGACTTCCGCAACGTGATCCTGGTGCTGACCTCCAACCTGGGCAGCCAGTTCTTGGTGGACCAGACCCTGGACCCGGACGCCAAGCGGAACGCCGTCATGGCCACCGTCAATGCGTCCTTCAAGCCCGAGTTCCTGAACCGGCTGGATGAGGTGGTGCTGTTCGACGCCCTCACCGTTGAAGAGCTGGCGCACATTGTGGAACTGCACGTGGACGAACTGGGACGCCGGCTCCGCGACCGCCGCCTGACGCTCGAGGTCACGGAAGGTGCGCGGGCCTGGCTGGCCCTCTCCGGGTTCGATCCCGCGTACGGTGCCCGGCCCCTGCGCCGACTGGTGCAGCGCGAGATCGGCGACCGCCTGGCGAAAGCCATCCTGGCCGGCGATATCAGCGACGGCGACACGGTAGTGGTGGACACGGCCGCGGACGTCGGGGAACTCACCGCAGCCGGAACGGACCTCCCTGCCGCAGAGGGTCGCAGCAGCGGCCTCTCGGTCCGCCGCAAGGACTAGGGCGGCCGGAAGGGCAACACACAGGGTGCTGCCCTGGCGGCGTGGCCGCTAGGGCAGCACGCTTGCGTTGATCACGTTCCCGCCGGGGGCCGTCACGTAGCAGTCCACCCTGCGGTCACCGGATTCCCAGCTGGTGGTGCTCGGGAAGCTGCGCTCGTAGTTGAGGTCGTAGTCGTTGGCGGCCGGGCCCAGCCTGGCGGCCTGGCACGCTTCTAGCGCCTTGGCCTTCAGTGCCTCGGCGCCGGGGTAGGAATCACCCTCCGGGTACCGGAACAATGCCACCAGCTGGGCCGAGTGCCCGGTATCGCAGGCCACCACGGTGGATGCCAGTGCTTCGGGGTCGAAATCCTTGAAGCAGTCGCCCAGCGCGAATTCTGCCGGCGGGACCCCCTCGCGGGGCAGCGGCAGCGCCGTGGCGGGAGGCTCCACCGTGGTTTCCAGCACCCCGGCAGCACCACTTCCGGAGGCGCCCGGCTCCTGGTTGGAGTTCAGCCACAGGGCAAGCCACACCAGGGAACCGACGACGGCCAGCAGCACAACAGCGAACACTGCAATCCACAGCGTCCGCCCGTTGACCCTTCCGGAATGAGCTGCGTCCTCCGGTTCCATGCGGGGGTGCAGGACCGGTTCGGCTGCGGGTGCAGGCACGCGCGGCAGGCCGGCGGCGGGTGGCGAGGCCGGCTTCGGCGGGACGTCCTGGTGGTTCACGTGGTGCATCCTCCTGGTTCTCTGCGCAGCGGCGGGCCGGCCCGCTGCCCGGATATCAACAGATGTTTTAGCGACTCTACCGAAGAAAAAAGCGGGAAACCCGCGGTTTGGCGCCCTGATGGTAACCCAGGCCACCCCAGGGCGCCGCACGTGGCAAGCGGGGGCAGTCGAAAGCATGTAATCTAGGTGTACGACAAATTGACCAAACATTCCGGGGCCTCACCTACGCCAAGGTGACCACCTCCGGTCCAAGTACAAAAGGGGGTCACGCCATGGGGCGCGGCCGTCAAAAGGCAAAAGCTACCAAGCAGGCTCGGGATATCAAGTACTACTCCCCGAACACTGACTATTCGGCACTTCAGCGTGAGCTGACGGGTCCGGGCAGTCGTGCCACGAGCCATTATGCGAATGAGCCAGTCGAACCTGACTATTCGGCTTATGTGGATAAGTACGCGGATGATTTGGAAGAAGACGACGACGAGGTAGACACCCGTCGGATCGGCTAGTTGTCGCAAGGTGCTGCTGCCGTAACGGGGCAGCCCTGGTGACGCCGCAGCACCAGTGGACCCAATGCATGGATCCTGGTCTTTGGACCAGTGCAGCGCTTCTTTTCGGCCCCCGGTCCAGCTGGACCGCAGGGGCTGACTTCAGTTATTAGGCCCGCTGCCCGCACCGGAAACGGAGCAGGCAGCGGGCTTTCTGCTGCCCCGGAGGCCTACCGCGCCCCTGCCGGCCCCTGCACGTGCTCCGGCGCCTGAACCGGAGCTGTCCCGGGCAGCGGGACGGCTCCCGCACTGTTAACGGCGGTGACCCTGGCCCCGTGTCCGGCTCCTGCCAGCCCCACCGCCACCACCGACGCCAGGACGAGCGCGGACGCAGGTGCCAGCACCGCCCACGGCGCGCGCTCAACATAGCCAATGCCCTCGGCCAGGATGAGTCCCCACTCCGGCGTCGGCTGCTGCGGGCCCAATCCCAGGAAACCGAGGGCCGCCAGCGCAAGGGCAACCCCCGGCAGCCGGAGCATCGCGTGGCGCAGCAACGGCCATGCCACCGCCGGAAGGACATACCGGAACATGATCCGAGCCCTCCCCACCCCCAGCACCGGAAGGATCTGCACATAGGGCTGGGCGCGTGCCTCCTGGGCCAGCGCCGCCGTGTGCGCGGCCAAGGGTGCCCAGCTGACGGCGGCCACCGCCACGGCAGCG
>NZ_JBJURL010000117.1:0-9338 GCF_046097905.1 Pseudarthrobacter sp. NKDBFgelt
CCCGGCCGGCCGCGCAGTGCAGCACCACGGCGCCGCGGGCCGAGGCTGCCGCGAGCTCGCGGAAGACGCCCACCAGCTTGTCCGGGAACAGCCGCGCGTTCTCCGGGTAGTGGGCCGGATCGTTGAGGTAGGGGCCGGTCACGGCGGTAAAGCGCGGATCGCCCGGCTCCTCCGTGGGCGCGGAAACCACCACCATCCCGGACCAGGCTGCCCCGCCCACCACGGGGTCGGTGTCCCGGCGCCGCGCCTCCTCCTCGTTGCGGAGGTCAATCACCGTGCGGATGCCGTCGTCGTACGCCTGCCGCCAGCCCGATTCGGTGAGCCACTCGCGCCTGCCCATGCGGTAGACGCCGCCGGCCACGTGCCAGGCGTTGACAGCACCGTCCCAGTCCATGGGCCTGCCCGGTTTCTTCATCCGCACAGCTAATCACACCGGCCACAGGAGGTGCACGTCACAGCCAGGTAGTACGGTGGCTCGTACTTGCCTTCTTCCACCCGTTCAAGGAGAGCCACTTGGGAAATATCACCGTACGACGCCGTCGCTCGGCTTTTGCAGCAGGCCTCGCCACCCTCGCCATGGCGGCAGGGCTGGCCACCGTGCCTGCACAGGCTGCGGACAAGACCAAGTACATTGCGCTGGGAGACTCCTTCGCCGCCGGGCAGGGAGCCGGGCCGTACCTTGATGACTGCTATCGCAGTGACAACACGTATTCAGAGCTCGCCGACGGGTCCAAGGCGATCAAACTGATGGTCAACGAGGCGTGCAGCGGGAAGACAACCCGGGATGTGGTGGACTCCCAACTTGGGCGGCTTAACAAGAGCACCGAACTGGTGACCATCACCGCCGGCGGCAACAACCTCGGCTTCGGCGCCATCATCACCTATTGCGGCGTGGCCTTGGCAGGTGTGACCCCGGGCACGGAGTGTGGCGCTGCCACCGCCGATGCCTCCGCCCAGCTCGGGAGCGGGCAGCTGTACCGCGACGTGGTCTCGATGATCGAGAGCGTGCAGGCCGCCGCGCCCAATGCCCGGATTGTTGTGACCGGCTACCCCTACCTCCTCGACCCCATCCCGGCGGGGCAGACTTCTGCCGCAGCGCTGTTCATCTACCAGGCCACCCAGTTGGCTGACGACCTGAACGGGGCGATCGCCGCTGCCGCGGGCAGCACCGGCGCGACCTACGTTGACGTGCGGTCCGCGTTCCTCGGCCATGGCGCCCTGTCCCCGGATCCGTGGATCAACCTCGGCGGCCCGGGAAACCCGGATAGCTTCCACCCGAACGCCGAGGGCTATGACGCGTATTACAAGGCCCTGAACGCCGCCGGCGCCTACTCCGCCGGCTAGCAGGGCTGGTCTAGCGGCGCTTTGCCAGCCGGCACTCCAGGCCCGCCCGGACCATGGGCCACTCGTGCTCCAGGATGGAGAACACCACGGTGTCCCTGAGGAGCCCGTCCCGGGTCCTGGAGTGGTTGCGCAGCACGCCGTCCTGTTTGGCGCCCAGCCGGGCGATGGCCTCGCGCGACTGGTGGTTCAGCCAGTGCGTCCGGAACTCCACGGCCGGGCAGCCCAGCGTCTCGAACGCGTGCCGCAGCAGCAGGAGCTTGGAATCGGGGTTGGTCCCGGTTCCCTGGACGGACGCGGCGTTCCAGGTGGAGCCGATCTCCACCCGGGGCGTGCCGGCGTCGATGTTCATGTAGGTGGTCATGCCGATGATCCGGCCGGGCGCGCCGGTGCCGGGGTCGATCAGCCGGGTTGTGAACGGCAGCATGGATCCCTGCTCTTGCAGGTCCAGGCGGCGCCCGATCTCAGCGGCCATTTCCTCGGGGGCCGGGACCGAGGTGTACCAAAGCCGCCACAGCTCGCCGTCCCGTACCGCCTCCACCAGGCCGTCGTGGTGCTCCCTGGACAAAGGTTCCAGGGTTACATACCTGCCCGTGAGGGTAAGGGGTTCTAGGAAAGTCACGGCACCAGCCTAGGTGCAACCACCAGGGCCGGTTACGCTGGGGACAGCATCAGGACGGCGAGCGAGGGAGTTTACGTGTCAGGAACCAATCCGGACCCGGAGGATGACAAGATCACAGGCCTGGAGCCCGGCGGCGGGGTGCCGCCCGGCGAAACGCCTCCCGGTGAAGGGTCGGTGGCAGGCACCCAGGAGCCCCGGCAGAAGGGCTCGGGGAAGGGCCAGCAGATCTTCTGGATGGGCGCCATCGGGGCCGGCGTCCTGCTGTTCCTGCTCTACTTCATCGGCTACATCGTCGGTTTCTTCGACTGACCTGCGTTCCTAGCCGGGCCAGTCGAAAAAGCCCTTGCCGGTTTTCCGTCCCAGTTCGCCCCGGGCCACCTTGTCCTTGAGAATCTGGGGCGGGGCGAACCGCTCGCCCAGGGTGGAGTGCAGGTATTCGGCGATGCCGAGCCGTACGTCCAGCCCCACGATGTCCGTGGTCCTCAGCGGCCCGGTGGGGTGCTTGTAGCCCAGGACCATGGCGTTGTCGATATCCTCGGCGGACGCGACGCCTTCCTCCACCATGCGCATCGCCTCCAGGGCAATAGCCACGCCCAGCCTGGAGGACGCGAACCCCGGGGCGTCATTAACCACGACGGCGGTCTTGCCGAGTGCCTCCACCCACCCCTTCGCGGCGGCAGCGAGCTGGGGCGACGTGCGCTCCCCAAGCACCACCTCGATGAGCGTGGATGCCGGAACAGGATTGAAGAAGTGCAGGCCCAGGAAGTTGTCCGGCCGCTTCAGTTCACCGGCGAGGCCATTCACGGACAGCGATGACGTGTTCGAGGCCAGGTAGGCATCACCGGCAAGCCGCTCCTCGATGCCGCGCAGTGACGTGACTTTCAGGTCCCAGTCCTCCGGCACCGCTTCCACCACCAGCTGGCGGTCAGCGAAGTCGTCGTAATCCACCGTGACTGACAGCCTGGACACCATCTCGTCCAGGTTGGCGTCCGTCATGCCGCGCTCAATACTCTTTGCCGCGGCCGATTCCACGCGCTCACGGGCAGCTTCCGCTGACTGGTCGTCGCGCTCAACCACCAGCACGTCCGCCCCCTTGACCAGGAAGGCGTGGGCGATTCCGGCACCCATGCGGCCGCCGCCCAGGACGCCCACGAAGTGGGGAAGATCAGCGGGCAGGCCGGGGGAAGGTTCGGGTGTGCTCATCGGTTCTGCTCTCCGCTCTCGGCGCCTGCCGTGGTTCCGGCGGTGGCAGCACTGCCGCCGTCGTTCTTGCCGGTTTTCTTGTCGTTTTTCCTGTCCAGGAACTGCTGCATCCGGTCGAATTTGGCCTCGGATTCAAACAGGATCCCTTGTGCCAGCTGGTCAATGACGGGATGCGCTTCCGCAGGGGCGTGGAACACGGACTTGGTGATCCGGACTGCCAGCGGATCCTGCCGGGTGATCCTGTCCGCCAGGCTGTGCGCCGCGTCCATGAGTTCCGGTGCGTCGTGGATTTCGGTGATGAGGTTGACGGCCAGTGCTTCTTCGGCGGTGAGGACCTTTCCCGCCAGGAGGACCTGCTTGGCTACGGGCTCCCCCACCAGTTCCTTCAGCCGCCAGCTGGCACCGGCGGCAGCCAGGATTCCCAGCCCTGTTTCGGGGTTGCCAATGCGGACGCTGGATGTCCCGATCCGGAAATCCGCCGCGTAGGCGAGCTCCGCGCCCCCGCCCAGGCAGTACCCGTCCAGCGCGGCAATGACCGGCATGGGCAGCTTGGCGATGCGGACAAAGATTGTGGAATTGATTCCCTGCAGGGCGTCGTCCCGGCGCCGTTCGCGGAGCTGCGCAATATCGGCGCCGGAGGCGAACACGCCATCCACGCCCGCGATGATCAGCACTTTGGGGTCCTGCTCCAGCGCGGCGCAGACCACGTGCAGCTCGTCCACCATCTGCTGGTCGATGGCGTTGCGCACCTCGGGCCGGTTCAGCAGCACCACCACCCGGTCGGTGCGTTCCTCCACGAGGAGCGTGTGGAACTTCTCGGCGGCCAGGTCCACGGGGCCCGCCATCAGACTTTCTCCAGCAGCATGGCCGTACCCTGGCCCACGCCGATGCACATGGTGGCGAGGCCCCTCCTGGCGTCCTCGCGCTCCATCCGGCCCAAGAGGGTGATCGCGATCCGCGCCCCGCTGGAACCCAGCGGGTGCCCCAGGGAGATCGCGCCGCCGTCGTTGTTCACGATGTCCGGATCCAGGCCAAGGCGCCGGATGCTGGCGAGGGATTGCGTGGCAAAGGCTTCGTTTAGTTCGACGGCGTCCAGGTCACCTGCGCTGAGGCCGCTCCGCTTGAGCACCTTCTGGGTGGCGGGGACCGGGCCGATGCCCATGATCTCCGGCTCGCAGCCGGCAGAGGCGCCGTCGATGATGCGTGCCCGGGGGGTCAACCCGAGCCTTTCGATGGCCGCTTCGGAGGCCACGATGATGGCGGATGCCCCGTCGTTCAGGGTGGAGGAGTTGCCTGCGGTGACCACGGAACCTCCGTGCGTCACGGGCTTCAGTTTGGCGAGGACCTCCATGGTGGTGCCTTCGCGGGGGCCTTCATCCGTGTCCACCACGGTCTCGGATTTGCGGGTCCTGACGGTCACCGGGACGATCTCGTCCTTGAACCGCCCGGCGGCGATGGCGTCCAGGGCGCGCTGGTGGGACCGGACGGCAAAGGCGTCGGCGTCCTCCCGGGAGATGTTGTCCACGCGGGCCACTTCCTCTGCGGTCTCCGGCATGGAGTAGGTCATTTTGCCGTCGCGGGAAAGCTCGCCCTTCTGGAACAGCGGGTTGGCGAACCGCCAGCCGATGGACGTGTCAAAGATGGCGCCCGGCTTTGCGAATGCCGTTGCGGGCTTTTCCTGCACCCAGGGCGCCCGGCTCATGGATTCCACGCCGCCGGCTATCACGATGTCCGCTGCACCCGACTTGATCATGTGGCTGGCCATGATGATGGCGCTCAGCCCTGACGAGCACAGCCTGTTGACGGTGATTCCGGGGATGTGGAGGGGCAGTCCGGCCAGGAGGGTGGCCATCCGGGCCACGTTGCGGTTTTCCTCGCCGGCCCCGTTGGCGTTGCCCAGGATGACCTCGTCGATACTGTCCGGGTCCAGACCCGCCCGGCTGACCGCCTCCCTGAGCACCAGGGCGGCCAGGTCATCGGGACGGACGGAGGAGAGGCTCCCGCCGTATCTGCCCACCGGAGTTCGTACCCCGCCAACAAGGAAAGCCTGCGGACCTGCGGTTGCAGCCATGGAAACACCCTTCACGCGATAAACAGCACTGTCATCAGCGGCCGGCGGATCCCCACTTACCGACCGTTCGTTCTGTAAATAGTACACGGGAGGGTGTGCCGTGGATACGGGAACCCCTCAGCGCACCGACATTCCGGAGGCTCAGAGGACAGTGAGCCCCAGATGCGCTGCCAGCAGGGGCGCCAGGAGGCCAAGCTGGGAGTCGTCAATGACCACGCCGCCAAGGCTGCCGAGTCCGCTGATCCCCCTGAGCTCCGTCCCGCGCAGGTCAAAGTCCTTGAGCCTGGCCCCGCTGAGGTCCAGGGAGCCGATGATGCAGTCCTTCAGGGCCACCCGCGTTCCGGTGGCCGAGCCGAGGTCCAGTTCGTTGATGATGCAGCCGCTGATCACGACGTCGGTGAGCTTGGCGCCACGGAGGTTGAGGAAATCGAGTTTGCCGCCGTCAATGCTGACCGACTGCCAGCCGCTCTCGTACAGTTCGGCAGAACCAAGGCGCGCATTCCGGATCTCAACCTCCCGCCAGGTGGAACGGGCCGCCAGAAGGACCGGCGCGTACAGCTCCTCCAGGATGCAGTCGCGGAAGGTGGAGCCGCGCAACTGCGCTTCATTAAACGCCGCGCCCCGGAACTCACAATCGATGAAATCCGCACCACCCAGGTCCATCCCCTCGGCAGCCACGCGGCTGTACCGCGCGCCGTCGTACCGCCCTCCGCGCTGGAAGTCCGGCTCGGCGACGTCGGTCAGGTTTTCGAGCCGGACGGGGGTCAGGCGCGGTGCCGCGACACCGGGAGGTGCTGCCCGCGGGGTGCGCGCGGCCATTAGATGGATTCCGCCTTGGCCGTTATGTCTGCCAGGTCCTTGCGGAGCGCTTTCCGGGTGGCCGCCATGGCCACCTTGCCGAAGACCGCCATCACGATGCGGGTTGCGGCGGTCGGCTTGTGCATCTTTCCCCCGAACGTCACACTGAGGTCCGTCCCGCCGTCGCGCGGTGCGAGAGTGAACAGCGTGCTGTAGTCGGCGCCGCCCTGGACGGCTTTCACGGTGGTGCTGCGCGGCGGCTCAGCCTCCGCCACCCACATCTCCACCGTCTCGGATTTGCCCATCATCTTCCGGGTCTCCTTCCAGCGCGTTCCCTCGCCATACGGGCCGTCCGTCAACAGCTGGACGGACTCCACCCCGCTCAGCGTGGTGGCCGAGCCGGGAATGTCCGTAATGACGGTCCAGACTTTTTCCGGCGACGCGTGGATGTGCTGGCTGAGGCTGATGCTGTGGTCCATGGGTTCGAGCCTAGCCGCGGACCCCCGCAATCGACAGAACCCCGGCGTCCCTGGGGACTTGAATTAGTAAGCATGCTTCGTGTTAGTGTGAAAACGTTCGATCACCGGAAACGAAAGGAGGCCACCATCATGGGCCTCGGAGACAAGATCAGCAACGCAGCGGAAGACATGGGCGGCAAGGCCAAGGAAGCGGCCGGCAACGCCACGAACAATGACCGGCTGAAGGCCGAAGGCCAGGCGGACCAGGTCAAGGCCGACGCCAAGAAGGTCGGCGAGAGCGTCAAGGACGAGTTCAAGCGCGACTAGTTTTTCCTGCGCCTGTCCGGCTGCGCCGGGCGGCCTGAGACAGGACGGTCCGAAGCAGGACAGCCTGACGCAGGACAGAACGGCGGCGGATCCCACGGGGTCTGCCGCCGTTCTGCTTGTCCGCGGGTATCCCCACCACCACCCTCATCGAGTGCTCCAATACTGCCGTTTTGGGGCGCCATAACGGCAGGTACGCAGCAACCGATGGAGCCGTCACCAGCCGCTGCGGGTCGGGGTGTGCCCCTGCCGGGAATCCTCTGGCATCGTCATTTCGGCGCGCAGCCCCAGGAGCCGGATGGGCCGGCCCGGCTCGATCTTCGCCGCAAGGTCGAGGGCGCGCGCCAGCACTTCCGCGGGGTCCGATGTCTCCGGAATCTTCCGGGCGTACGTCTTGGTCAGGAATGGCGCGTAGCGGACCTTGAGCGTAAGCCCGACCACCGGCCGCCCCTCGGCGGCGACATCCTCCAGGACGTGTGCCGCCAATTCCCTTACTGCACCATCGATCTGCCCGGACCCGGTCAGATCCTGCTGGAAGGTGGTTTCCCGGCTGTGCCCGCGCGCCACCCAGGGTGTGTCATCCACTGTCCGTGAGCCGTCGCCCCGCCCCAACTGCGCGTACCAGGGACCCATCTTCGGGCCGAACTCGGGGACCAGGTCATCTGGATCGGACGCTGCCAGCTCGGCAACCGTCCCGATGCCGAGTTTGGCCAAGCGGGCAGACACCTTCGTCCCCACGCCCCAGAGCTCGATCGTCGGCCGGCTCCCCATGACCTCCAGCCAGTTGCCTTCCGTGAGCCGGAAGACCCCGGCCGGCTTGCCGAACGTCGTGGCCACCTTGGCGCGGACCAGGGTATCGCCGATGCCCACGCTGCAGTGCAGCCGGGTCGCCTCCAGGACGGCGTGCTGCAGACGGCGGGCATAGGCCTCCGGATCTTCCGTCTGGATGCCAACAAAGGCCTCATCCCAGCCAAGCACCTGGACCGTGGCGCCGGGCTGTGAGCGCAGCACCGCCATGACCTTCTCAGACGCCTCAAGGTAGGCCTCGTGATCCACGGGCAGGATCACGGCGTCGGGAACCTTCCGTGCTGCGATGCGCAGCGGCATTCCCGAGCCCACGCCGTAGGCCCTGGCTTCGTAGGACGCCGTGGACACCACTGCCCGCTCGGTGGGATCGCCTCGGCCGCCAACAATCACCGCCTTCCCCGCGAGCTCGGGCCGGCGGAGCACTTCGACGGCTGCGATGAACTGGTCAAGGTCCACATGCAGCACCCACGGTTCGTCCACACGCCCAGTCTGCCCCCGCCGGACGTCCGGCACCACCGTTCCCGGCCCTCCGCCGTCGTAATCGCCGGAACGGTGCCCGCACACTGAACCGCTCCAGCGGCCGGGCAGCCTTCCGGCGTCTGCGGGGCTTTCCACATAACGACGCCGGCGCCTGGCCACCGCGTTTCCCTCACCGGAGGCTGGGTGGATGACACAATTACCCGCACTATTGCCGCAGCTGCCAGCCACTGGAAACCTCTGGCGCACTGACCAACTGCATGCCGGCGGGCTTAACTCGCGGGCCATTCGGCACTTGGTCAAAAGCGGCGGCCTGGTCCGCCTCAGGTACGGCTGCTACATTAGGGCCTCCCTCTGGGAGAAGCAGTCTCCCAGAGTCCGCAGCCTGCAGCTGATCCATGCGCACGCGCACGGGACGCTGACCACATCAACGGGAAACTTCGTTTACAGCCACACCTCAGCCGCCCGCCTGCACGGCCTCTTCCTGTGGAACACGGACGACCTGGTTCATGTCCTGCTCCGGGTGCGGCCCTCCAGCGAGCGCCTTGGGAAGGATGTCCGCGGGCACACCCGGCCGTATGCGGATGCCGAAGCCATAACCCTCGGCCGGTTGAGGGTCACCTCGCTTGAGCGGACAGTGGTGGACTGCGCCCTGATGCTCGAGTACCGGCAGGCGCTGGTGCTGGTGGACCATGCGCTCAGGCTTGGCGCCGATCTCGAGGTCATGAACGCTGCGGCGGACAGCCTTGCGGGCCGCAACGGGGTAAGGAACCTTCGACGGGCGCTCGCCAACGCCGATATCCACGCGGAATCTGCCGGGGAAACCCTCACGCGGGAGCTTTTGGTACGGCTGAAGCTGCCTCTGCCCGAGGCGCAGGTTGAGGTCCACAGCCGCGTGGGCCGGCATCGCCTTGACTTCGCGTGGAGGGAGAAGAAGGTGGCCCTCGAATTCGACGGGAAGGTCAAGTATTTCGACTACGAACCAACCGGCGAAGTCCTCTACCAGGAGCGGCGCCGGGAGAAAGCACTCACTGAAGACGGGTGGCTCTTCGTCCGCGTGGAATGGAAGGACCTGTTCCGGGAGCCCGAGTTCAAGAACCGGATCCTCGCAGCCCTCCGACGCTGAGCCCGGTCCCCACGACGCGACGGCAGCCAAATCGCTGGAACGGCGCCCGGACGCCGGAGCGTTCGGGCGACCGTGCAGCGTTCCGGCGATCGCGGCGGCGGGGGCGGCGGG
>NZ_JBJURL010000118.1:0-8951 GCF_046097905.1 Pseudarthrobacter sp. NKDBFgelt
GCAGTGAAGGCGGAGAAGCTGGCCGAACAGCTGATGGCCGACTCGCACAACCGGCGCCTGAACATGATCACGGCGCTCCCTGGTTTCGGCCCGGCCTTCTGCAACGCGGCCTGCCCCGGCGCTGCGGCTGTGGCCAGCACCCCGGCCCGCACGCCTGGTTCCCCTGCCCGGGCAGGCTCTGCCTGGACTGGCTCTGCGTGGAATGGCTCTGCGTGCGCAGCCACCGGCACCAGATGGTCGGCAAGGTTGCGGGTGCGTCCGTTGTGCGCCACGAGGATCACGGTGACGCGTCCGCGCAGGTGGCGGATCGCGTCTTCCACCACCATGGCCGAGACGTCGTCCAGGTGCGCGGTGGGCTCATCGAGCAGCAGCACTGTGGCTCCTGCCTCGATCCGGGCCAGTCCCCTGGCCAGTGCCACCCTCCGCAGCTCCCCGGGGCTCAGCTCGGCGGGGTGCTGGTGTGCCAGGTGGCCGGCAGCGGCGCGGGCCAGGCATGAGCGTGCGGCGGCTTCCACGCCGGCGTGGCCGCGGGCGCCCTCGATATCCCCGGAGAGGTACAGGACCACCTCGTCCAGGACAGTTTCGGCGAGCATGACCGGATGCTGCGGCACCCAGGCCAGCGCGCTGCGGTCGATGCCCTGGAGGGTGCCGGTGACCGTGGTGCCGGATCCGTCCCCGATGGTTCCCGCCAGCACGCCGAGGACTGTGCTCTTTCCTGCGCCGCTGGCTCCGTCCAGGGCGGTGATCCTGCCTTGCGGCGCGGTGAAGCTGAGCGGGCCGACAGCGGGGCCCGACCTTCCGCTGTAGCGCACGGTCAGGTCCGTGACGGAGATTGGGGCACCGGGCCGTCCCGCCCGGGTTGCCGGGAGCGGCCGGGGTTCGGGGGCCTCCGTGACTGCGGTGGTTTCCGCGAGGGCCACCCGTCCGTCGTCGCTGGCGTGGTGGGCGGTGCCCAGTTCACGCAGCGGGAGATAGCAGTCCGGGGCCAGGATCAGTGCCAGCAGGCCGGCTTCGAGCGGCATGTCCCCGTGCACCAGCCGGACGCCGATGAACACGGCCACCACCGCGACGGAGATGGTGGCGATCAGTTCCAGTGCCAGCGCTGAGAGGAATGCGGTGCGGAGGGTTCCCATGGTGCGGGTGCGGTATTCCTCGGAGATCTCTTCGAGGGCCTTGCGCTGCGCCGTGGCGCGCCCGAGCCCCACCAGGACCGGCAGGCCTTTTGCCAGCTCCAGCATGTGGGCGGACAGCCTGCCGAGGGCCGCCTGCGCTTCGCGGACGTTGTCTTCGGTGTACCGGCCGATGAGCACCATGAACAGCGGCACCAGCGGTACGGTCAGGACAATCACCACCGCGCTGACCCAGTCCGCGAAGAGGATCCGTGCTCCCAGCAGCAGCGGGATCGCCGCGCAGTTCACCAGTGCCGGGAGGAACTGGGTGTAGTAGTTGTCCAGCGCATCCAGTCCACGGGTTGCCAGGACGGCGAGCCCGCCGTCGGCAGGGCCGGTTCCCCGGGCGCCGTTGCGCAGCGCCCGTTCGAGCAGCCCGGCACGCAGCTCCTCCTTGATGCCAAGGGCCGCCCGCCGGGCAGCGACGGCCTGTGCCCAGACGGTCAGTGACCGCAGCACGACGCCGGCCAGTCCCAGGGCAACCTGGCCTGCCCAGTCCGGGTCCGCCGCCACCAGTCCGGCCAGTACCGAGGCCACGGCCTGGCCCATCAGGACAAGTGACAGGGCCTTCAGGGCTGCCAGCAGTCCGAGCAGGTAGACGGCGGAGCGGGTGGCCGGGCCGGGAGGGAAACTTGGCCGCATGTCAGCCCTTCGTTGTGAAGGCCCTGGCGGCGATGGCCGGCAGGAAGCTGTGGGCCTCCGGGATGTGCGCTGCACTGACCCGGCGGCGGAACACCCAGTAGGTCCAGGCCTGGTAGGCGATGACAAGGGGAAGGCCGAAGGCCGCCACGATGCTCATGAGCCCCAGGGTGTAGTCGGAGGAGGAAGCGTTGGAGATGGTGAGGTCAAAGGCCTCGTTGAGGGTGGAGGGCAGCACCACCGGGAACACCGCCGCAAAGATCGATGCCGATCCCAGTGCCAGGAAGGCGCCAAGCCCGGAGAAGGCCTTGCCTTCGGCTCCCTTACGGGCCCACACCCAGGCTGCGGCCGCGGCGGCAACAGCCAGCAGGACAAGGGCCCAGGTCCAAGGCTTCCCGTCCAGGAACTGGATGCTGAGTGCCCACGCCGCGATGGGCAGGAGCAGGACGGGGAGCAGGCGCACGAACCATGTCCGTGCCCGGTGCCGCACGTCGCCGTCGGTCTTCAGGGCCAGGAAAGCCAGGGCGTGGATCAGCGAGAAGCCCACGACGGCGAGGCCGCCCAGAACGGCGTATCCGCTGAACCAGGCCAGCGGGCCTCCTTCGCGGTCGCCGTTGGCGTTCAGCGGCAGGCCGGTGGTGGTGAGCGCCAGCGCGGCACCCACGCCGAAGGCCGCGAAGAAGGATCCCAGCGCGATGGCCCAGTCCCAGCGGGCACGCCACTGGTCGGTGTCCACCTTGCCCCGGTACTCGAAGGCCACCGCCCGGAAAATCAGGGCAACAAGCACCACCAGGAGCGGGAGGTAAAGGGCGGAGAACAGGGAGGCGTACCAGAGCGGGAAGGCGGCGAACGTGGCGCCGCCGGCCGTCAGGAGCCATACCTCGTTGCCGTCCCAGACGGGTCCGATGGTGTTGAGCAGGACGCGGCGCTCGGTGTTGTTGCGGGCGAAAAGCTTCATAAGCATCCCGACGCCGAGGTCGAAACCCTCCAGGAAGAGGTACCCGGTCCACAGCACCGCGATGGCGATGAACCAGACTGTTGGCAGCAGTTCCATGTGTGTATTTCCTCTGCTCTTCGTGCGCGGCTTAGTAGGCGAACGCCAGGACGTCGTCGCCGGGTTTGCCGCCGCCCGGTCCACCGGTTCCGGGGGTGGCGTCCTCATTTTCGTCGGCCGGTGCATGGACCAGCTCAGGCATGGCGGAGACCACTCCGCCGCGGATGTATTTCACCAGCAGCTTGACTTCTACCACCAACAGGACTGCGTAGACCGCCGTCAGGGTGACCAGCGAGGCCAGCAGCTCCCCGGCAGAGACACCGGGTGATACCGCCGCCGCCGTGAACATAAAGACCTGGTCGATGCCGCTGGGATCCGGATTGGGGGCAACGACGAACGGCTGGCGGCCCATTTCGGTGAAGATCCAGCCGGCGGCGTTGGCGCCGAAGGGTGCCAGGATGCCGAAGACGGCGAGCCGCATGAGCCACCGGGATTCGGGGACGGTCCCCTTCCGGGTGATCCACAGCGCCACGAGGGCTGCCAGGGCGGCGAGCCCGCCGAAGCCGATCATCATGCGGAAGCCCCAGTAGGTGACCTCCATGACGGGAAGGTAGTCGATTTCCTGGCCGGCGCGTTCGCCGTAGATGGGGTTGTCCGGCAGGTGGGTCCCGTAGGCCTCCTTGTACTGCGGCAGGAGGCTGTTGACGCCCTGGACTTCGGTGGTGAAGTCGCCCTTAGCCAGGTAGGAGAGGATGCCGGGGACTTCAATGAGGGCAACGATGTCGTCGCAGTTCTGCGAACCAAGGTTGCCAATGCTCAGGACGGAGAACCCGGTGCCGTCATGGCAGGCGGCTTCCGCTGCGGCCATCTTCATGGGCTGCTGTTCGAACATCAGCTTGCCCTGGAGGTCCCCGGTGAGGGCGGTGCCGGCGAAGGAGATCATGGCCACCACTGCGCCGATGCGCAGGGAACGGAGCCAGACTTTGTGGTCGTCGCGGTCCCGGCCGGGGATGTCCGCAGATTCGCCCGGGATGACCTTGCCGTCGGCGCCGACTGTGTCGACGCCGTCGCGCCGCCGGCGCCACAGGTGGTACCAGGCGATGCCCAGCAGGAAGCCGCCGGCAACGGCGAGGGCTCCAAAGAGGGTGTGCGGAACGGCAACGAGCGCGGTGTTGTTGGTGAAGACGGCCCAGGCGTCGGTCATGACGGGCCGGCCGTCGATCATCTCCACGCCCACGGGGTGCTGCATCCAGCTGTTGGCCACGATGATGAAGTACGCGGAGAAGATTGACCCGATCACTGCGATCCACAGGCACGCCAGGTGGATGCCGGGCTTGAGCTGCTTCCACCCGAAGATCCACAGTCCCAGGAAGGTGGACTCGACGAAGAACGCCAGCAGCGCTTCCAGGGCCAGGGGCGCGCCGAAGACGTCGCCCACGAACCGGCTGTATTCACTCCAGGCCATCCCGAACTGGAACTCCTGGACGATGCCGGTGGCCACACCCATGATGAAGTTAATGAGGAACAGCTTTCCCCAAAACTTGGTCATCCGGAGGTATTCGGGGTTGCCCGTGCGGTGCCAGGCCGTCTGCATGACTGCGACAACCAGGCCAAGGCCGATGGTCAGCGGGACCATCATGAAGTGGTAAACGGTGGTGATCCCGAATTGCCAGCGTGCGATTTCCAGCGCGTCCATAGCGTCCAAGGCGGTCCCTCGTGTCAGCGAATGCAGATCTTCTACGTTTTGTAGAACTCAACTTCTACCGAGTGTAGAACAACCGCGGCGGTGGTGTAAAAACCAGCTTCCACTCCCCCGGCGCGGCAGGCAAGGGCCGCGTCAGGCCACGTGTTCTACCCAACGTAGAAAGTCTCGGGAAAACCGGGTAAATTGGAGGTGTAGTTCAAACACAGCATGCAGCCACTTCCGCCCGGCGGCGGTGGCGCGGGGAAACAAAGGAAAAGTGCAATGGCTAGTCTTGGTGAACTGGAACGGGCAGTGATGGATCTGCTCTGGGCGGGCCAGGAAGCAGCCACAGCCAACACGCTGCGGGACAGGCTCGCGCAGACCTCGGCCGGGCAAGGCGGTGCAGCCGGCCACGAGGGCAAGGAGCTTGCCGTGACCACTGTGCTCACCGTGCTGTCCCGGCTGGAGAAGAAGGGCCTGGTGGAGCGCGAACGCGGCACCCGTCCGCACCGGTACCAGGCAGTGTCCAGCCGCGAGGACCACACCGCCGAGCTGATGCACGAGGTGCTGGGGTCGGCTCCGGACCGCGAAGCAGTGCTGGCCCGCTTTATCGGGTCCGTATCCGAGGGTGAAGCCGAGACTCTGCGCAAACTGCTTGGCCACCTCTAGCGGACCATGTTCTGGGCCTCGTACCTGCTGGCGGTCCTTGCGATAGTCCTGGCGTGGCCGGTGCCTGTCCTACTCTCACGCGCGCAGTGGCCCGCCCGCTCACCCTTTACCGCCATGATCCTGTGGCAGGCGATAGCGCTGGCCGGCGGGCTGTCCATGATCGGCGCAATGCTCGTGTATGGCCTGGAACCGATCGGGGACAACCTGATCGCAGGCCTGCGGGCGCTGGCCGGCATGGTGCTGTACAACGCCCCCACCACCGCCCTGGGTTTCTGGCATATTTTCGCCCTGTCCGCGGCGGCGCTGCTCACCGCCCACCTGGTGTTCACGCTCCTGCTGACCTACTACAAGATTGAGCGCCAGCGGCGCCGGCACCGCGAACTGCTGTCCCTGCTGGCCTCGCCGTCCGCTGAGGGGACGGGAACCCTGGTCATCAGCCACAACTCCCCCGTGGCTTACTGCCTTCCCGGGGGCGCCCGGTCCGTGACTGTTCTTTCGGATGGCCTGATGGCGGCCCTTGAGCCCGCGGAACTCCGTGCGGTCCTGATTCATGAGAACGCCCACCTCAGCCAGCGCCACCACCTGCTGCTGTGGGCATTCGCTGCCTGGCGGCAGGCATTACCCTGGCTGCCAACCACCCGCCTCGCCCAAGAGTCAGTGAACTCCCTGATCGAGATGCTGGCGGACGACGTCGCGCTCAAGACCGAAAGCAAGGCCACGCTGATCAAGGCCATCGCCATTGTGGCCAGCGGGTCGGCCGGGAACAGCGGCGGCGCGGACCTCCGACAGGAGGTGTCCAGCCTGGCGCTCTCCGGACTTGACGCCGCCGCCGGCACGTCCGGCGCGGACTCCGCCCGGACCACCGCCTCACGGGTCAGCCGGCTGCTCTCGCCCCGGCCTGAGCTGCCGGCGCCCATCCGCAGCATGGTCGTGGCAGGATCCGTACTGCTCCTTGCTCTGCCCACCCTGCTGCTCGTGGTGCCCGGCCTGCTGGGGTAAGTCCCGCCGTCGTCCTCCCCCAAATCCCCCGACGCCTGCGGCACAGGATGCCTGCGGCCCCCGCCGGCTGCCCGCTGCCTTCTGCCGTCAGGCGTCGATGCGCTCCCGGTCCAGGCTGGAGGCGCCTGCGATGATGAAGTCCTTGCGCGGTGACACGTCCGAGCCCATCAGCAGGTCGAAGATCTCCTCTGCCTGCTGCGCGTTTTCGATCCCCACCTTGCGCAGGGTACGGTGCCGCGGGTCCATGGTGGTTTCCGCCAGCTGCTCGGCGTCCATCTCCCCCAGGCCCTTGTACCGCTGGATCGGCTCCTTGTACCGCTTGCCCTCCTTGGCCAGGCGGGCCAGCAGGACGTGGAGCTCCGCCTCGGAGTAGGTGTAGATCATCTCGTTGGCTTTTTGGCCCGCGTTGATGACCTCCACCCGGTGCAGCGGCGGAACCGCCGCGAACACCCGGCCCTCCAGGATCATGGGCCGCATGTAGCGGAAGAAAAGGGTCAGCAGCAGGGTGCGGATGTGCGCGCCGTCCACGTCGGCGTCAGTCATCAGGATGACCTTGCCGTAGCGGGCGGCAGAAAGGTCGAAGCTGCGTCCGGACCCGGCCCCCACCACCTGGATCAGGGCGGCGCACTCGGCATTGGAGAGCATGTCCCCCACCGAGGCTTTCTGGACATTGAGGATTTTGCCGCGGATGGGCAGCAGCGCCTGGAAGTCGGAGGACCTGGCCAGCTTGGCGGTTCCGAGCGCCGAGTCGCCTTCCACAATGAACAGTTCGGAACGTGCGACGTCGTCCGTGCGGCAGTCGGCCAGCTTGGTGGGCATGGAGGAGGTTTCCAGCGCGTTCTTGCGCCGTTGGGTCTCCTTGTGCACGCGGGCCGAGATGCGTGACTTCATCTCGCTGACGATTTTTTCGAGCAGCAGGGCGGACTGGGCCTTGTCATTGCGGTTCACGGAGCTGAGCTTGGCGCTGATCTCGCGTTCCACCACCTTGGCAACGATGGCGCGCACGGCTGATGTGCCCAGGATTTCCTTGGTCTGGCCTTCAAACTGCGGCTCCGCAAGCCGCACCGTCAGGACCGCCGTCAGTCCTGCGAAGATGTCGTCCTTTTCGATCTTGTCATTGCCTGCCTTGAGCTTGCGGGCGTTGTTTTCCACTGCCTTGCGGAACGTCTTTACCAGGGCCTGTTCAAACCCGGACTGGTGGGTTCCGCCCTTGGGCGTGGAAATGATGTTCACGAAGCTGCGGACCGTGCTGTCGTAGCCGATCCCCCAGCGCAGCGCGACATCCACTTCACAGTCCCGCTCCACCTCGGCAAGCTGGCTGTGCCCGCGCTCGTCCAGGACGGGCACCGTCTCTTTGAACTTTCCGGATCCATGCAGCCGCCACACATCGGTGACTGCCGGATCGGCGGCGAGGAATTCGACGAATTCCGAGATGCCGCCGTCATGGTGGAACACCTCTTCGTGGACGCCCGCCTCGCCGGGGGTTCCCGGGACCCTCCGCTCATCCCGCACTGTCAGCTTGAGGCCGGGAACCAGGAAGGAGGTCTGCCGGGCGCGGGCGGCCAGTTCCTCATAGGAGAACTTGGCGTCGGGGGTGAAGATCTGCCGGTCGGCCCAGTAGCGGATCCGGGTTCCCGTGACGCCGCGCTTGGCCTTGCCGGCGATGTCCAGGACCGAGTCGTCAACGAACGGTGTGAAGGGCGCGGCGGGGTCCGTTTTGGAACCGGTGTCCTTGAAGCGCCCGGGCTCGCCGCGGCGGAACGACATCTTGTAGGTCTTCCCGCCCCGGTCCACTTCGACGTCCAGGCGGGAGGACAGGGCATTGACCACAGACGCACCCACACCGTGCAGGCCGCCCGAGGCGGTGTAGGAGCCACCGCCGAACTTGCCCCCGGCGTGCAGTTTGGTGAAGACAACCTCCACGCCCGTCAGGCCCGTTTTGGGTTCCTTGTCGATGGGAATGCCGCGGCCGTCGTCGTGGATCTCCACGGAGTTGTCCGCGTGCAGGATGATTTTGATGTCGTGGCCGAATCCGGCCAGCGCCTCGTCGACGGAGTTGTCGATGATTTCCCAGAGGCAGTGCATGAGGCCGCGGGAGTCGGTGGAACCGATGTACATGCCCGGGCGCTTGCGGACGGCCTCAAGGCCCTCCAGTACAGACAGGTGCCGGGCAGTGTAATCAGAACTGGGTGCCACTGGTGATGAGCTCCTTCAGGGACGTAAAACAGCGGGCTGGGATCTCTTCCTCTAGGGTAGTCGGCGCGGCGCCTGCGGTGCGGCTGCCACACCTGGCGGAGGGTGTGGACCGCGCCACGTCAGGGCGTGCGCAGGCTGCTTGGACGTTCTTGAGCCAACATTGCGGATACGCGCACAGCGAACTTGCCCCATCCTTGCGATGGTTTTGTTACGAATGCTGGTTATATAGACGTACTGATCTACTAAGGAGGCCGACATGACAACAGCAGTGGCAGACCGCACACTCAATGCACTGGACCGGTGCGACCGTTGCGGAGCTCAGGCCTATGTCCGGGTTGTATTGGAGTCCTCCGGCGGTGAGCTGCTCTTCTGCGGCCACCATGCCCGCGCAGTCGAGGCGACTCTGAAGCCCTTGAGCTCCGACTGGCACGATGAGACGGGCAAGCTTCACGAGAAGGCAGCCGTAGAAATCGACTAGCTTCCCCCAAGCTGTTGGGACTCCACCGGAAGGTGGGGTCCCAATTCTTTTAAGCCCCGCCCTTCGTTTAAGCCGCGCCCGCGCCCTCGCCGGGCCCCGTCCCGGCCGGCCAGGCCCTGCGCC
>NZ_JBJURL010000119.1:0-8072 GCF_046097905.1 Pseudarthrobacter sp. NKDBFgelt
CGCCGCCTGGCTGCTGGCCGCCGTCGTCGTACTTGCCCTGCTTGCCGGGGCCTCCCTGGCCATTGGTGCGCGGGGCCTTCCCCTGGCCACCGTATGGGAGGCGCTCACCGCGTTTGATCCCGCCAACGGCGACCATGCCGTGGTCCACGCCCGCATCCCCCGCACCGTCCTTGGCCTGCTGGCGGGCGGGGCACTTGGCCTCGCCGGCGCAGCAATGCAGGGTGTGGCCCGCAACCCGCTGGCCGACCCCGGCATCATGGGCGTCAACGCCGGTGCCGCCCTCGCCGTGGTGACCGGCATCTACGTCTTCGGCGTCGGCTCGCTCTCCGGCTACATCTGGTTCGCCTTCGTGGGGGCCGCTGCCGCCGCCGTCGTGGTGTACCTCATTGCCTCGCTCGGCAGGGACGGGGCCACCCCGGTGAAGCTCGCCTTGGCGGGCGCCGCATTGAATGCGGGCCTCTACTCCCTGATGAACGTCATCCTGGTCTCCAGCCAGGACACCCTGGACCGCTTCCGCTTCTGGCAGGTGGGCGGAATCGCCGGGCGCGACTGGTCCATGGTGTTCTCCGGACTGCCCTTCCTGGCCGCCGGTGCCCTCATTGTGCTTCTGACCGGCCGCATCCTCAACAGCCTGGCCTTGGGCGACGACATCGCCCGGGGCCTGGGCCAGCGGGTAGGCCTGTCCCGCGCCGTCACCGCGCTCGGCATTGTGCTGCTGTGCGGATCGGCCACCGCGCTTGCCGGGCCCATCGCCTTCGTGGGCCTGGTCATCCCCCACGCCGTCCGTTTCCTCACCGGCCCGGACTACCGCTGGATCCTGCCCTTCTCCCTGGTCCTTGCCCCGGCACTGCTCCTCGGCGCGGACATCATCGGCCGCGTGGTGCTCCTGCCCGGCGAAGTCCCGGCCGGCATCATGACCGCCCTCGTCGGAGCACCCGTCTTCGTCTGGCTGATCCGCCGGGGCAAGGGGGCCGGCCTGTGACCCTCACCAACCCCCGCGAGACGGCATTTGACGGCGGTCCGGCGCGCAAATACCCTCGTTTTCTGCCATTTCGGGGCCCGAACCGGACCGCCCTCCTGACCACCGTCGTTGTGGTCCTGTTCGCCGTGTCCGTCCTGCTCGGCAGCTACACGGTGACCATTCCGGACTTCTTCAGGATCCTCATCGCCCACCTGACCGGCGGTGAAAAGATCCCCGGCGCCAGCTTCATCGTGATGGAGAACAAGCTGCCGCGGGCCGTCATCGGCACCATGATCGGGGTCGCGTTCGGTTTGGCGGGCGCCCTGTTCCAGACCATGCTCCGCAACCCGCTGGCCAGTCCCGACGTCATCGGCATCAGCTACGGGGCCAGCGCTGCGGCGGTGACTGCCATCGTGGTCTTCGGAGCATCCGGCGCAGCGGTTTCCGGGGCGGCCCTGGGCGGTGCGCTGGGTGTGGCAGCCATCATCTACGCCATTTCCAGCGGCGGCACCCTGCGCGGAACCGGCCGCGGCGATGCTGCCGGGAACCGGCTCATCCTTGCCGGGGTGGGCATCGCCGCAGCACTGCACGCAGTGGTCAACTTCCTGATGACCCGCGCGGACATCCGCACCGCGGCGGACGCCCTGGTCTGGCTCAACGGTTCCCTGAACTCCGCCAGCTGGGACCGCGCGGGCGTCCTTGCCCTGGCCCTCGCCGTCCTGCTCCCCGCCGTGGTTGCCATCGCCGGCCCGCTGCGCATCCTGGAGCTCGGCCCCGACGCCGCCGCCGGACTGGGGATCAGGGTAGGTGCCACCCGGCTGGCACTGGTGATCACCGCCGTCGCGCTGGCAGCGGTGGCGACGGCGGCAGCCGGCCCGGTCTCGTTCGTCGCCTTCCTGGCCGGTCCCATCGCCCGGCGCTTCACCGGTAAAGCCAGCCTCCCGGCGTCGGCCCTTGTGGGCGCCGTGATTGTCCTGGCGGCCGACTACGTGGCCGCCAACGTGGCCCCCCTGCTGCTGGACGGCACCGTTCTGCCGGTGGGCGTTATCACCGGTGCGCTCGGTGCCCCGTTCCTGCTGTGGCTCCTGGTCACGGCCAACCGAAAGGATGCCTGAGGTGGCAGTTCTCAACGCCAAGGACCTGACGCTGAAGTACGACCAGCGCTGCGTGGTGGACGGCCTCAGTGCCGAGATTCCGGAGGGGAAGGTAACCATGATTGTGGGCGCCAACGCCTGCGGGAAGTCCACGCTCCTCCGCGGGCTGTCCCGGCTCCTCAAGCCGGCTGCCGGTGCCGTGACCCTGGACGGCAAGGACATCCACGCCCTTCCCGCCCGGGAACTGGCCCGCACCCTGGGGCTCCTGCCGCAGCATCCCACCGCCCCGGACGGCATCACGGTCCGGGACCTGGTGGGCCGCGGCCGCTACCCCCACCAGGGCTTCTTCCGCAGCTGGAGCGAACGGGATGAAACTGCCGTGCAGCGCGCGCTCGAAGCCACGGAGACGCTTGCCCTCGCCGACCGGAATGTCGACGAACTCTCCGGCGGGCAGCGGCAGCGCGTCTGGATCGCCATGGCCCTCGCGCAGGAAACCGATGTGCTCCTCCTGGACGAACCCACCACCTATCTGGACCTCGCGCACCAAGTGGAAGTCCTGGACCTCGTGACGGACCTGAACCGCCAGCGCGGCACCACCGTGGCCATCGTTTTACACGACCTCAACCTGGCCGCGCGGTACGCGGACACCGTGATCGCCATGAAGGACGGCGCCGTGGTGGCAGTGGGCAGCCCTCTGGACGTGGTCTCGGAAGGGCTGGTCCGCAGCGTTTTCGGCCTCGAATCGCGCGTCATCCCGGATCCCGTCTCCGGCACCCCCCTGATCATTCCCATCGGCCGCCACCACGTCCCCGCCAACGAACTGGAGCTCGTTTCATGAAAACCCGCGACATCGCCTCCACGGAGCCCATGACCCTGGCGTTCGAAGTGACCGTCACCTCGGTCCAGGAGCTCAGCCCCAATTTCCGCAGAATCACGTTCGGCGGATATTCCCTGCGGGACTTCGGCGTCCACGGCGGCACCCTGGACCTCCGGATCAAGCTGATGATCCCGTCCCTCGCGGCGGACGGCAGCCCGCTGCCCCTCCCGGTGTTCGAAATGAGCCAGGCCGGCTGGTACCGCGAATGGCTGGCCATGGACCCGGCCGTCCGCGGTTCCATGCGCACCTACACCGTCCGCCAGGCCCGGCTGGACGCGGTGTACCCGGAGATCGACGTGGACTTCGTGATGCACTTCGACGACTCTGGGCATGGAGGGCCGGCCGCCAACTGGGCCCTCAACGCCCAGCCCGGTGACGCGATCACCATCATCGGCCCCAACAACAGGGCTGCGCACTGCGTCACGGCCGAAACCTACTCGGGCATCGAATGGCGGCCTGGCCTCGCGCAGCGCGTCCTGCTGGCCGGTGACGAAACATCCGTCCCCGCCATCTCCGCCATCCTGGAAAGCCTGCCGGAGTACATGACCGGGCACGCGTTCCTGGAGGTCCCTGAAGCCGGCGACTTCAGGGAACTGACTTCACCCGCCGGCGTCGACATCACCTGGCTGGCGCGCGGGGCGTCCATCGGGCGGTCCCGGCCGCACGGCGAGCTGCTCCAAGCGGCCGTGCGCAAGGCCGTGCCCGTGCCCGGCTGGGTGGGGATCAAAGCGGCCGACGGCGGCGCCGGCCCCGAGCCGGAGGACGTCAACGTGGACGTGGACATCCTCTGGGAGACCCCGGCGCGGATGGAGACTTCCGAGATCCAGGCCACCAAGAACCCGGGCATGCCGGCCGGCGCCATGCCCTTCTACGCCTGGATCGCAGGCGAAGCCGCCGTCATCAAGGACATGCGCCGGTACCTTGTCCGGGACGTCGGGATCGACCGGAAGCAGGTGGCGTTCATGGGGTACTGGCGGCAGGGCAAAGCCGAAGGGTAAGTCTCGCTGCGCTGCAGCCCCCGGCAACGCTCCATCAGATCCTGCCGGTTTTTCGGGGACGCTCTCGCACTCGATGCGGGTTTTGGGCGGACACTCTCGCACTTCCTGTTCACCCCGGCGTCGTTCTTCCTTCTTCTGTGGTGGCTACCTTGGGCTGGTGCGTGCTCAACCTTTGCTCCCTGACTCCGGGAGGCGGGTTTTTGTCGCCCTAGGGGACTCTTTCACGGAGGGGGTCGGGGACCGGGACGAGCGGTTGCCCAATGGTGTCCGTGGGTGGGCAGACCGGGTGGCGGAGAAGCTTGCCAAGGCCCAGCCCGGGTGGCGCTATGCGAACCTTGCCATCCGCAGCAAGCGGCTCCGGCATATCGTCAGCGAGCAACTGGAACCGGCGCTGCGGATGCGGCCCTCGCTGGTCACGCTCTATGCAGGTGGAAACGACATCCTGGACGTGAAAACGGACATGGCCGCGCTCATGGATGACTACGAAAAGCTCGTGGCTGCACTGGCGGAAACGGGGGCAACGGTGGTGCTTTTCACGGGGTTTGACGTCAAGGTGTCCGCACTGCTGGAGCCGCTCAGGAAACGCAACACCTACTACAACCAGCACGTCCGGGCCATCGCCGGGAAGTACGGGGCGGTGCTGGTGGATTATTGGTGCCTGGATGCGTTCCATGACCGGCGGATGTGGGACTCCGACAGGCTCCACATGTCCAAGGCAGGACATAAGTACCTGGCGGGGCAAGTGCTGGACCAGTTGGGGGTGCCGCACAAGATCCGGCCCAAGGACTGGGAACCGCCGGCCCGGCACAGCCTGCGGGAATGGGAGCGGCAGCAGCGGCGCTGGATCCGCGACTGGGTCCTGCCGCTCTTCGGCCGCAAGCTGCGCGGCGTCACCCTGGGGGACGAGCTGGGCCCGCGCTGGCCGGAGCCGGTCAGGGTGCCGCGGAAGGGCGGACTAAAAAAGCTGGCGGGCGCATCCAACGGCCCGCGTGAGTACTAGCTGTCCAGCAGGATCTCGTAACCCGGGGCCACCCTGGCCGCGTGGAACTCCATGACCTCGAAGTCCGCCACGCCATTCGTATAGAACGGATCCTGCTCCAGGCAGGCATCAAGGACAGCGCGATCCGCCTGGGAGAGCAGCAGACCCCCGGTCCTGGGCACTTTGCGGCCGGCCGCAATGAAAACGCCGTCGTCGAAAGCCTTCTGCAGCCAGGCAACGTGGCCGGCGTTATGGAAGTCCACGATGTCCTGCGGAACCCGGTAGCTCAGGGAGACAACATACATGGCCCCAGCCTACCGGCCGCCGCGGGACCTAGTTGAAGAATCAACCACGCTGCTCTCGTAGAATGAGGGACATGACCGAACCGCGCTGGCTCAACGCCGACGAACGCCGTGCCTGGCTGGCCCTGGTAAGTATCAACACCCTGCTGCCGGCAGCACTGGACACCAAACTCCACGCCGCGGGGAAGCTCTCGCTCTTCGACTACACCGTCCTGGCGATGCTCTCCGAGGCGGAAGACCGGTTCCTGCCCATGAGCGAGCTCGCCGCCCGCAGCAGCGCGTCCCTTTCCCGGCTGTCGCACGTAGTGACCAAACTGCAGAAGCGCGGCTGGGTGGAGCGGCGGCCGCATCCCCATGATGCCCGCGTCACCACCGCCCATCTGACCGAAGAAGGAATGGCCACCATCGTGGGGCTCGCGCCCGGGCACGTCGAGGACGTTCGTGACCTGTTCCTGGATGCCCTCACTGAGCAGGATGTCCTGGATCTGGCGAGGATCGGCGAAAAGGTGGTTGGCCGGCTGGACACGGACCACTGGATCCTGCGGGAAAACTAGACCACACGTCAGCTGGTTGGTTGCTCCCGGCAACGGGTGGCAAACTAACCGGATGGACTTTACTTCCCGGTTTGTCGCCCTCGGAGACTCCTTTACGGAAGGCGTGGGCGACGACGATCCCACCCGCCCCAACGGTGTCCGCGGCTGGGCGGACCGCGTGGCCGAGCAGTTGGGCGCCGCTGACCCGGGCTTCGGTTACGCCAACCTCGCCATCCGCGGCAGGAAACTGCGCCATATCCTGGCTGAGCAGGTGGACGCCGCCGTCGAACTTAACCCCACCCTGGTGACCATCTACGCCGGCGCCAATGACATCCTCCGCCCCAGGATCGATATTGACGACCTTCTGGTGGAGTACGACGACGCCATCGCCAAACTGCGCGCCACCGGCGCCACCGTGGTCATGTTCACAGGCTTCGACGCCCGCGGCTCGAAGGTGTTCAGCACCATGCGTGGGCGCACGGCGATCTACAACGAACTGGTCCGCGGCATTGCGGGAGACCACGGCGCGCTCCTGGTGGACTACTGGCGCTTCAGCGAGTACTACGACTGGGGCATGTGGGCGCAGGACCGGATGCACATGTCCGCGGCAGGCCACGCCAATATGGCTAAGCGCGTGCTGGACGTCCTGGAACACGATCACTCCATTGACATCCCGCCCATGACCCCCGTGCCCGAACTCAGCGGTGTGGACGCCCTCCGCGCCAACGCCCGCTGGTTCCGCGAGTATGCCGGTCCCTGGGTTGTCCGCAGGGTGACCGGCAAGTCCTCCGGGGACGGCTTGACGCCGAAATACCCAGAGCTAATCCGCCTCTAACCCCGGGCCCGCTTATACACCCTCCGGCGCCGGATTGGTCTTTAATTGCGTGAACTCGTAGACTTGGTAGGCGCTAAGTGCGCGGAGCGTGCGCAATTGCTCCGGCTGCCCGGTAATTTCTCCAGGGTGGCCGGTAGTTAGGGGCTCAAGTTGCGTGACTAACCGTTGCCCTTCTTCATTTTTGGGTCGCCCTTAGCAGCATGGTCCAGCAGCAGATATGCGGATCATTACTTTCAATTCTTGAGGAGAAGTCATGGCAGCACACTGCCAAGTGACCGGAGCCGAGCCGGGCTTTGGGCACAGCATTTCGCACTCGCACCGCCGCAACAAGCGCCGGTTCGATCCGAACATTCAGAAGAAGCGCTACTGGGTTCCGTCCCTGCGCCGTAACGTCACGCTGCAGGTCTCTGCACGTGGCATCAAGACCATCGACGTACGCGGCATCGACGTAGTCGTCGCCCAGATCCTGGCTCGTGGGGTGAAGCTCTAGTGGCTAAGGACAAGGACGTACGTCCGATCATCAAGCTCAAGTCGACTGCGGGCACGGGTTACACCTACGTAACCCGCAAGAACCGTCGTAACGATCCGGACCGCATGGTCCTGAAGAAGTACGACCCCAAGATCCGCCAGCACGTCGAATTCCGAGAGGAGCGCTAAACATGGCTAAGAAGTCCAAGATTGCTCGCAACGAGCAGCGCAAGGTCATCGTTGAGCGTTACGCTGCAAAGCGCCTCGAGCTGAAGAAGACCCTGGTTGACGAAAACGCAACCGACGAAGCACGCGAAGCAGCCCGCCTGGGCCTGCAGAAGCTGCCCCGCAACGCGTCCCCGATCCGTCTGCGTAACCGCGACATCATCGACGGCCGTCCCCGCGGTACCTTCCAGAAGTTCGGCATCTCACGTGTCCGTTTCCGCGACATGGCCCACAAGGGCGAACTTCCGGGCATCACCAAGTCTTCCTGGTAATCCAGCACCGCTGCTACCAGCTGCTTGAGAAGAGCCGGCAACCTTACGGTTGCCGGCTCTTCTGGGTTTAACGGACCTTTGCGATGGCGCCGTTTGGGTGGTTGCGCCTCGGGCCTCATGCGAGACTGGGGGCCGGCGTTGGAACTGTGCTGCAGCACACAGAAATGAAGTACGACGGCGGACGGCCCCCCAGGGGTGCCAATGGGCCGTTTCGCCGCGGAATGGCGGGGATCGGACCCTTCTGGCAGGGGGATTTGCGGTGGCGCAGGAGCAGGTGTATTGTTTTCTAAGTCGCCGCGAGGGAGACAGCGAAGAGCTGGTAACCACGGCGGCCAAAACCCCAAAAATCAACACCAATTCTGGTAGGGCTTTAGAGCGCTCCTGAAGAGGTTGGGAGCGGGTCTCCTCAGATGGAAATCCTGAAACACGGATTTGCTTCTGAGTGAATGATCCGGTAAGTTTGTGAAGTTGCTCCGGAGCGATTCATGGCCTGTGAAGTGGTTGTGGTGGTGCCGGGTGTGTCTGTTG